>JBHHVG010000507.1:0-2500 GCA_046754165.1 Myxococcota bacterium | reverse complement strand
ACGACGGCACGCGCATTCGGCCGGAGGACCTCGACTCCTGCGCCGAGACCTTCGGCGTCACCATCGAGACCGGCGACATCGTTCTCGTGCGGACGGGTCAGATGAAGCGCTGTCTCGAGCAGAAGAGCTGGAAGGGCTACTGCGGCGGCCGCGCACCCGGACTCTCGGTGCATTGCGCGCGCTGGATCTTCGAGCGCGAGATCGCCGCGCTGGCCACCGACACATGGGGGGTCGAGGTGCGCCCCAACGAGACCGAAGACTGCCTCCAGCCCCTGCACATGATCGCTCTGCGCGACACGGGCCTGCTTCTCGGCGAGATCTTCGCCCTCGACCGCCTGGCCGAGGCCTGCGCGGACGACGGGAACTACAGTTTCCTGTTCGCTGGGCCGCCGCTGCCGATCACCGGAGCCGTGGGCTCGCCGGTAAATCCGCTCGCCATCAAGTAGCCGAGCGCGGCTGCGTCAGTGGATCTTGCGGTCACCCTGGCCCCACTCGCGGGAGCGCAGCACGAACTTCTGGATCTTGCCCGTCGATGTCTTCGGCAGCTCGGTGAACTCCACCGCCTTCGGGCACTTGAAGTGGGCGAGCCGCTCCCGGCAGAACGCGATGAGGTCGGCCTCGCTGACCCGCGCACCGGGTTTGAGGGACACGAAGGCCTTCGGAATCTCGCCCCATTTCTCGTCGGGGATCGACACCACCGCACATTCGAGCACGGCCTCATGCTCGACGACGGTGTGCTCGACCTCGATCGTGGAGATGTTCTCGCCGCCGCTGATGATGATGTCCTTCTTGCGGTCGCGCAGCTCGATGTAGCCGTCCGGGTGCACCACTCCGAGGTCACCAGAGTGGAACCAGCCGCCTTCGAAGGCGGCGGCGGTGGCCTCCGGATCCTCGAAGTAACCGGTCATCACGTTGTTGCCGCGCATCACGACCTCACCCATGGTCTCGCCGTCCGGTGGCACATCCCGCATCGCGCCGTCGACCACGCGCAGATGGGTGGCGGTGTGGTACGGCACGCCCTGGCGCGCCAGCACCGCTGCGCGGCCGGCGACGTCGAGGTCCTCCCAGCCCGGTTGCAGCTGGCAGTAGACGTGGGGGCCGTAGGTCTCGGTCAGGCCGTAGAGGTGGGTCACGCAGACTCCGAGCTCCTCCATGCGCGCCAGCAGCGTCGGCGATGGCGGCGAGCCGCCGGTCGCGACGCGAAGGGGCGGATCGAAGCGGACGCCGCGGGCCTCGGGCGCCTCGGCGAGCATCAGCAATACCGTCGGCGCCCCGTTGAAATGCGTGACGCCCTCGGCGGTGATGCGGTCGAGGATGCACGCGGGCTCGACCCGACGCAGCATGACGTGGGTGCCGGCGACAGCCGTCACCGCCCAGGGAAAGCACCAGCCGTTGCAGTGGAAGAGGGGCAGCGTCCACAGGAAGACCGAGTCGCGTTCGAGCTGGTGCGCGACGATTTCGCCCAGGGCGTTGAGCGCCGCCCCGCGGTGGGTGTAGAGGACGCCCTTGGGCCGTCCAGTGGTGCCGGAGGTGTAGTTGATCGAGAGCATGCGGCGCTCGTCGTCGATACCGCCGGTGACGGGCAGCACGTCCGCCCCGTCGACGAAGGCGTCGAAGGTCGGGCCGTCGAGCGGGGTGCCGGTGACGCAGGCGACCGGGTCCTCGAGATTGACGAGCAGCGGCTTCGCGGCGAGACCGTCCGGTGCGGCGGCGACGGAGGGAGCCAGCTCCGGGTCGCACAAGACGACCTTGGCGCCGGAGTGGTTCAGGATGTACCCCACTTCCGAGGCGTTGAGGCGCGTGTTGATGGCCACGAGGGAGGCGCCGAGGAGCGGCACCGAGAAGTGGGCGGCCAGCAGGGTCGGCACGTTCGGCGCCAGCAGCGCGACGCGGTCGCCGTGCGAGACACCGGCGCGGGCGAGGGCCCCGGCGAAGCGCCCGACCTCGTCTGCAAACTCGCGGTAGCTCCAGCCGGCGTCGCCATAGCGGACGGCGGTCTTGTCTGGAAAGACCCGGACGGTCCTCTCGAGGAAGACGAGCGGAGTGAGCGGGTCTTCGGACACCGCATCGGCACCGGGCATGCCGCGAGTATAACGGCCGGCGATCGCGTCGCGCGCGGGATCCGAACCGATCGGACGGGGAGTGCCTCAACCCGGAACTTCCGGGGCGAGATCGGGCCAGGCCCGCGCGCGACGCTCGTCGGTCTCTCGACCGCTGTCGAAAGCGTGGCGAAGCGGCGGGGACGATTCTGTGTCGCGGGTCACGTCGACCCCTCTGCGGACCGCAGCGGGGGAGCGAAGAGGGGGCAGAAAGGGGGATGGAGACCGAAAAGAGCCCCGGGAGCAGGTACACGACCCTGATGCGGCTACGACACCCGCGCTCCCGGGGCGGTGGCGCTGGGAACCCTGCGTCCCAGTGCGCCGAAACGTTTCAAGAAATTCGGTTCGGCGTCAGGACGCCGCCACCTCACTCGCCGTAGAACATCGTTGATGCACCGAAT
>JBHHVG010000506.1:0-2520 GCA_046754165.1 Myxococcota bacterium | reverse complement strand
GCGCGGCGGACCCGTACCGGCTCGACGTTCTCGGCCTTCACGAAGCCCCGCCGCGTATGCGCCCAGCACAGTGCGTGCACGATCTCCTTGCGCCGCTCGGCGAAGCGCGCGTAGGCGTCGTAGCCGTCCGAGACCAGGGTGCCCTCGAAGGACCCGAGGATCCCCTCGATGTGGGACCGCGCGCGGGTAGGCGCGTAGGGGAAGGCCACCTCCTGCTGATCCCCGTAGACGGGCCAGAAGTAGGCCGTCCGCATCTTCCCCGGGGCCTTGCGACCGGCCCGGATCGGAGTCTCGTCCATGGCCACGATCCGGCCGTTCACGATCGAGGCCAGCAGGGCCTCGTAGATCGGCTCGAGGAGCGCGACGGTGCGATGCACCCAGGTCGTGAGCGAAGCCCGGCTCAGCGTGATCCCCGCAGCCGCCAACCGCTGGTGCTGGCGGTAGAGCGGGAGATGGAAGCGGAACTTGTCGACGAGGAGCCCCGCCAGCAGGCTCACGTCCGTATAGCTGCCCGGCAGCACCGATGCGGGTGCCGCGGGACTCGAAAGCTTTCCCGTCTCAGCGAGCTTCACCACCGGGCGCACGATTTCGAGCACCGTGTAGGCCGCGGGCTGCTGCGCCAGCCGGTAGGTCTTCTTCTCCGAGAGCACCGTGTAGTCGATGCCCTTACGCAGACCCTTGAGCGCGGGATCGTCGACGACGATCCGCTGCACCGGCACCGTATCGTCGAACTGCAGGCCCGGCTCGTCCTTCTCTTCCTCGTCGTCCTGCGGGCGCCGCGCGCGACGCGTGTGCTCCCGGACGGGCGTCCCCGGGTCGTCCGGTTCGGCAGGCGGCGCCAGGCCCTCGCCGAGCGAGAGCTGTGCGGGGTCGACGTCGAAGCGGCGCTCGGACTTGGCCCCGAAGAGCTGCTGCTGGAACCAACGCAGCTGCGGCTCGACCGCTTCGAGCCGCGCCTGCGTCGCCAGGACTTCCGACCGAGCGGCGAGCAACTGCGCGATCAGTTCTTCGCGGCGGGCTCGTCTGAACTCCTCACGTCCCACTGTTCCTTCTTAGCGTAACTAACATCGAACGCCAAGAGGGATTCCGTCCAAAAGGAAGCGAAACGCTCGGTTCGACAGCTCTTGAGACGTCGACTCGCTGGGAAAGACGAAGCGACCCCGCTCGAGACGTTTGGCATACAGGGCGAAGCCGGTGCGGTCCCAGGCGATTGCCTTGAGGAGATTGCCGCGGCGATTCACGAAGACGAAGAGGCTCCCGGCGTAGGGGTCTTCCTTCGCGAAGACCTGCTGCACCAGGGCCAGCAGGCCCTGGAAGCTCTTCCGCATATCCGTCGGTTCCGTGTACGCGAAGATCCGACGCGGGCGACTCTCTGCCCACATCGCTTACGCCCTCCAACGCAGCACGACACCGCCCGGCAGCGTGAGCTCGAACGTGCGCGCGCCCTCGGCCAGTCCCGTCGTTCGCTCGGCCGAGACTTCCGGCGCGATCCACTCTACGAACGCCGGCGCCGCGCGGCTCCCGCTCTCATCCTTCAGGCGCTGCTTCCACTTCACGAATGAGCTGCGCGACAGCTTCGCGCGCCGGCAGAACGCCGACTCGGGCAGGCCACTCCGCTCGTAGCGGTCCAGGATCGATCGCCACTCGGACTCCGTCCGCCGCACACGACCATCCGCGAGAACGCGCATCGTCTCCCTCCTCGAGTCAACGGGATGGGAGATCTCTACGTCACCCGGGCCCGCAATGGAAGAACGCCCCAGAATTGCCGGTTACGCTGGGAAGCGGACACGGACGCCACGGCGGCGAATCGGTCAACGCCCTGCACCAACTTCCGGCGGCCTTCGGAGGCATCCTCGAAGAGGTGCGCTGGGTGCTCGGGGAGACAGTCGACCAATTCGTCGCCGCCGGCGAACGGATTGATCACCACGTCTCTCGTGAGATCGACCGAGGCGATGCTTCCCTCGCGATGAACCGCTTCCGTGAGGCCTACCAGCACTACCAGCGGGCGTACGCGGGCCGGACCCGCGGGAACCACGACGACGACAGCGACTGACCGCGCGACGCCGGCGGGACTCTACCCTGCGGCGTCTCATGAAACTCTGGATCGAGGCCGTGGCAGCTGCTTGCTTCGGGCTGACGTCTGTGTGGACCGGAGCGAAGTGGACGAGCAGAGCAGTCGCAATGCCTCACGCCCAGAATGTCCTGGAACGGAGCAGGGCTGAGTTTTCGCACACCACGGGGCGGAGCTTCAGGGCCGGTCACTGCATCGGATCAGACGGGCAGATCATCGATCCCCGCCATGGGATCCGCCGCGGCACCACTCGCGCGGCCGGACGCGAGCCACTCCTCGACCGCACGCCGCGTGACCCTGGAAGCCGGCTGGTTGCGTGCGCGCTCGAGTTGCCCCAGAACCCATTTGCCGCCGCGCCGTCTCAGCGACAGGGTGCATCGTTCAGGAGACAGAACGGAGTAGTAATACGTTCGCCCCTCAAGAACTCCGCGATCGAAGGAATCGGCCAG
>JBHHVG010000505.1:0-2566 GCA_046754165.1 Myxococcota bacterium | reverse complement strand
CGAGGGAGAGGCTCCGCTCCTCGTAGCGCAGGGGGCCGTCGAAGCCCCAGTCGAGACTGACGGCCACCGCGCCCGGCGTCGCGGCGAGCTCCCTGGCGAATGCGCCGATCGCGTCGGACCACCGGCCCTTGCCGCCGCTCTCGCGAATCGTGTCGAGCGTTCGGACGTCGACATACACGCTGGCCGCGAGGATCGCGGCCAGGCCGACCGCGGCGGCGACGTGGCGCAGCGCGCGCGCGCTGGGCCCGCCCCAGAGTCGCACCAGCGCGATGGCCACGAGCAGCTGGGGAAACGGGTAGACGCCGAGCGTGTGATGGATGCGCACCGCCCGTGGCGTCGCGAACACACCGAGCCCGATGACAAGGGTCGCCAGCCAGACGAAGCACTGCGCGGGATGGCGCTCGCCGCGCTGGCGATCGCGCGCGAGGCAGACGCCGACGGCGACGCCGCTGGCGATGACGGCCAACAGGAACAGACCCCGCACGCCGGGCTCCTCGAACATGCGTTCGAAGCTGCCGCCTGACAGCATCAGGCGCTGGAAGTACGAGCCGTCGAGCGTCGCTACCAGCGTGTTCGCCTTCTCGGCCCAGTCGCCGGAGCCGCCCGCCTGGCGGTGCAGGACGTTGCGTGTGGTGGTGATGGCGGCGCCGGCCGACGCCGCCATCGGCGCCGCCCCCAGCGAGAAGCCGAGCAACGCGGGAAATGGCCGCAGCCCACGCGATCGCAGGGATTCGCCCAGCGTCGCCGGGCGTGCGACGGCCAGGGCCACGGCGGCGGCGACGACGAAGACCGCGAAGTCGATCTTGTTGTACACGCCGAGGCCGAAGCACAGGCCTCCCGCGAAGAGCCGCCACGCGGAGCGGCCGTTCCAGCCGCGTGCGAGCAGGGCGAGCCCGGCGCAACGCATCAGAAATGCGAGCGCAAACGAGCCCCAGTCGTGGCGGCTGATGAACAGGAAGCTCGGATCCACCGCCAGCAAGGCGCCGGCGATCAATGCCACGCGGACTCCGAGCAAGTCCCGGGCAAAGACGAGGACGAACCACAGGCCGAGCAGGGCGAAGGCGAGGGTGCTCGCGCGCAGACTCGCCGCCGTAGGGCCGACCGACGCGAAGGTCGGGATCAGCAACTGACTCTTGAGGGCGCCCATGTAGGGTTGGATCATGAGCGGAAACCATCCCCCGAAGAGGCGCATCGTCTGCGCGCCCGGGAGCGGAGAAGGTCGGCCGTCTTCCAGCAGGAATTGCACGGCTGGCTCCGCCTGGATGACCTCGTCGTAGTTGAGACCGGGGGTGTCGAGATCCCGGCCGACGATCGCGACTGCAACGACGCACAGGACGCCGAACGCGAGCATCGCGATCCGCCGCTCACTTCGGGGGGAGCCGTTCCCGTCGCTCACCGGCGGCGCGTCCCTTGACCTTTGGGGGGAGGAACCGCACGCTCCATCGGCTGGATGCGGAAGAGAGGTTGCCCCTGGCGGAAACAGGCCTGTACGAACTTCCCGTCGAAGCCCTCGCTCCATCCACCCACCCGGCCCAACACGTGCCTCCGTGTCCCGTGTGCCGCAGCGAGGATGCGACGCCGCGCTTCGCGGTGGCCGGAGTGGCCTCGCCCGTGGTCGTGTGCAATCGCTGTGGGCTCGGCCGCTTCCATCCTGTTCCCAGTGCGGAGGAGGTGCACGCGCTCTATCCGGACGAATACTATGGCGAGCCGGGCACCAAGTTCCAGCCCCTGATCGAAGCATTGGTTCGGCTGGTCGGCGCGCGCCACATCGGGTTCTTGTCGCGGGATCTGCGCCCCGGCGCACGCGTTCTCGACGTCGGGTGTGGGCGTGGCGTCCTGCTCGGTGCCCTGGCCGATCGCGGCTTCGAAGTTCACGGGGTCGAGATCAGCGCCGGAGCAGCGCGCGGTGCAGATCCGCGCGCGCAGATCCAGATCACCGACTCGCTGGCGGCGGCGGGCTACCCGGACGCCAGCTTCGACGAAGTGATCATCTGGCACGTGTTCGAACACCTTCCAGACCCGCGCGCGACGCTCGGGGAGGTCCACCGGATCCTCGCGCCGGGCGGGCGCCTCGTGATTGCCGTTCCCAACTTCGAAAGCGCCCAGGCTCGCTGGACCGGACCCGCCTGGTTCCATCTCGATCTGCCGCGGCATCTCTTCCACTTTCCGCTGACGGCGTTGGGCGCGCTGCTTCGGGAGTCGGGCTTCGAAGTGGATTCGGCGCATCACTTCTCGCTGCGGCAGAACCCGTTCGGCTGGGTCCAGAGCGTCCTGAACCGCGTGCCCGGCCTGCCGCGAAACGGCCTCTACACGCTGCTCCATCGGCGCGCCAGGGCCGCGCCCGCTCCGTTCGACGGGAAGACGCGGTTCTGGCTGTGGCTCGCGTTCGCCGTCGGGGCGCCGATCGGCCTGCTGGCCACGCTGGTCGAGACCGTCTTTCGCAGTGGCGCGACGGTTCACGTCGTCGCGCGCAAGGGTTCCGCAGGCTAGCGACCTTCGACGAAGGCGCTGCGCGAGTGGTAGAGCGCCAGCCGTTTCTCGATCGCTGCCGAGAGCACGGCGTCTC
>JBHHVG010000504.1:0-2595 GCA_046754165.1 Myxococcota bacterium | reverse complement strand
GGCTTCGTGCGGGCGCCCGATCCCGTGATAGGCTTGGCCCTTCCGAATCGGCCACGCGTGGCACGGGAGACGTCTGGATGACCTTCGAAACGCTGCTGTACGACAAGGAGGACCGGGTCGCGATCCTCACCCTCAACCGCCCGGAGCGGCGAAACGCCTTCGACTGGACCATGGCCCTGGAGCTCGGTCGGGCCTGGCAGGCCATCAAGCGCGACCCGGAGGTGGCCTGCGTCGTCGTGACGGGAGCCGGAGACAAGGCCCTGTGCACGGGGGTCGATGTCGCCGCCGTCGTCGAGGACGGCGGCTTCGACCGGACGGACGTCCCGCGGGAAGATCCCCCGTTCCTGAAGATGACTGCGATCCAGAACGAGTGCTGGAAGCCGGTGATCACCGCCGTGAATGGCATGGTGTGCGGGGGGGGCCTTCACTTCGTCGCCGACAGCGATCTCATCGTGAGCGCCGACCACGCGACGTTCTTCGACACCCACGTGCACCTGGGCGTGATCTCCGGGCTCGAGCCGGTCGGGCTGGCCCGACGCATTCCGCTCGAGGCAGTGCTCCGGCTGGCGCTGCTCGGGGGATCCGAGCGCATGGACGCGCAGGAGGCGTTGCGGCTCGGGCTCGTCGGCGAGGTCCTCCCGCTCGCAGACCTCATGCCGCGCGCCCGCGAGCTCGCCCACAAGATCGCTGCCCACTCGCCCACGGCCCTGGCGCGCTCGAAGCAGGCGATCTGGCAGAGTCTCGACGTGGGTCTCGGCGAAGCGATGCAGAACACCTGGAACCTGATCCGCAACCACGCGCATCACCCCGACCACAGGGAGGGACCGCGCGCCATGGTGGAGAAGCGCGATCCCCGCTGGGCCCCGTACGTCGAGAGCTGACCCGAGCGCCCGCCGTGTACGAAACGATCCATCCCGAACGCAGCACGTCCGAGTTCGCGATGCCGTGCGCGAGGAGCAACCCTTGAGCCCCGCGTCGAATCCCTGGCCAGCGCGATGAAGCTGTCGTTCTCCTCCGAAGACGAGGCCTTTCGGGGCGATCTGGTCGCCTTCATCGAAGCGCACTGCCCGGTCGAAGCGCGCGCCACCGGTGACTTCCTCGGCGGGCCGAGCGCAGCCGCGGACGGCGTGGTCGTGATTCCGGACTGGGCCCGGGAGTGGCAGGCCACGCTCTTCGACCACGGCTGGATGATCCCCGGCTACCCCCCGGAGTACGGCGGCCGCAACGCGACCCCCACACAGATGCTCATCTATCTCGAAGAGCTCGCCAGCCGCGGCATCCCGCGTTCGGTCCACTTCGTGGGCTACGCCATCGCGGGCCCGTCGCTGATCGAGTTCGGAAACGAGGAGCAGCGAGCGCTCGCACCCGCTGCCATCCGAGGCGACACGATCTGGTGTGCAGGCATGTCCGAGCCCGGGGCCGGTTCGGACCTCGCCAACCTCTCGACCCGTGCCCTCGACGAGGGCGATCACTTCGTCGTCAACGGGCAGAAGGTCTGGACGAGCTACGCGATGCTGGCGTCCAAGTGCCTGTGCTACGTGCGCACGGATCCGGACGCCTCGAAGCACGGGGGAATCTCGGCGCTGATCGTCGACATGGATTCTCCAGGCATCGAGGTGCGGCCGCTGCGCCACATCACGGGTGACGCGGAGTTCGCGGAGGTCTTCTTCAACGACGTCGTCGTACCCAAGGCGAACCTCGTGGGCGGCCTCAACCAGGGCTGGGCCATCACGATGGGAGCGCTCGCGCACGAGCGCAGCGGGCTGTGGGTGGAGGGCGTGGCCCGCTGCCAACGCGGCATCGAAGACCTCGCCGCCCTGGTCGTTCGTCGAGGGGCCCAGCGGGATCCCGTGGTCCGTCGCCGGGTCGCCGAGCTGTACTCCCAGGTGCGCGGGCTGCGCGCGCTCGGCTACAAGGGCTTCGCCTCCTTCGCCCAGGGCAGCAACGCGCCGGAGCACTCGTTCATGAAGGTGGCGTCGTCGGAGCTTCACCGGGCCCTGGTCGAGCTGGGCATCGATCTCCAGGGAGCTGGCCTCGCCGTGACCGATCCCGCCGTCGCCGAAGACGGCGGGCGCTGGCAGGAGTCCTTATTCGCGGGCCTGGCCGCGACGATTGGCGGGGGAACGTCGGAGATCCAGCGAAACGTGATCGCGCAGCGGGTGCTCGGCCTGCCGCGGGGGAGATGACGTGGACTTCACGCTGACCGAGGAGCAGCAGATGCTGCGGGACACGGCGCGGGACCTGTTCGCGAAGGAATGCCCCCTCGACTTCGTCCGCACCGCATGGAACGACCGCGACGCAGCGTCCAAACTGTGGACGGCGCAGCTCTCCGGCTGGCTGGATCTCGCCACCGCCGACCTCGTCGATGTCGCGCTCTTCGCCGAGGAGCACGGTCGCGCGACCGCGCCGGGAGAGTTCTTCGCTTCGTTGCTGGCCGCTCAGGTGGCGGCGGCCGCGGGGCGGAGGCCCGCCGGCACGGCCACCGTCGCGGTCTCCGACGCCGCGGGCCTGTGGGTTCCCCACGCAGGCGCCGACAAGCACTTCGTCCCGTCGGCCGGCGAGGTCGACGAGATCTTCGTCGTGGGCGGCTCTCCC
>JBHHVG010000503.1:0-2598 GCA_046754165.1 Myxococcota bacterium | reverse complement strand
GTTGCGCTCGCAGCGGCCATCGTGTGTCTGGGACGAGCACCCTGCGCACGAGCGGCGATCGACGACGGTGCTCTCGATGCAGCCATCGAGGCGTACACCGCCGCCATGGATACCGAAGATCGAAGCCTGCGCCTCGAGACATTCCGCCGATCCGAACGGTTGTTTGCGCGCGCGATCGAAAGCGGCGCGCGGAACGCCGAGATCTACACCAACCTGGGGAATGCCGCCCTGGAGGGCGAGCGGCTCGGCTACGCGGTGCTGGCCTATCGCCGCGCCCTCCTGCTCGACCCCGATCACGCGCGTGCGCTCCAGAACCTCGACCACGCCCGCGGTCTGCTGCCCGCCTGGGTACCGCGTCCCGCGGGAGCCGGCGCCTTCGACAGCTTCTTCTTCTGGCACCGGACGCTCTCGGTTGACGAGCGGCATCTCGCTGCGGCGCTCTGCTTCGCGCTCGCCGTGTTGCTCGCGGCGGCTTCGATCCGCTTCGAGTCCTCGACCCCGCGAAACGTGGCCATCATTCCGGCCCTCGTCTGGTGTGCCCTCTTCGCATCGCTCGCTCTCGGGCGGGCGGCCGAATCGAGCGGTGAAGCCGTCGTCACGGTCGAGGTCGCAGCGCGCGCCGCAGATTCGGCGTTCGCTCCGAGCTTGTTTCCCGCTCCGTTGCCCGAGGGAACGGAGGTTCGCGTCCTCGAAGACCGCGCGCCGTGGGTGCGTGTGCGCCTCGCCAACCGACGCGACGTGTGGGTCAAGGAATCGAGCCTCTCGCGGGTTCGACCCGAGGATCTCGAGCCGAGGTGACGAATGGAGGCCATGAAGTGAGGCAATTCTGGACCGTATCGCTGTTGACGACGGTTTTCGCTTGCGGGCTCGCGGACGCGCCGCAGGCCACGCCGCGTCCGATCGAGCGCCCGATTCCACAGGGGCTCCTCGAATCCGAGCGGAATACCATCGAGGTATTTCGCCGCGCGTCGCCATCGGTGGTCTTCATCACGAACTCGCGGCAGGTGCGCAGCTTCCGCGGCTTGAACGTGACCGAGATTGCCCAGGGCTCGGGCTCCGGGTTCCTGTGGGACGGCGACGGCCATGTGGTGACCAACTTCCACGTCGTTCGCGGTGGCAACGCCTTCTCGGTCACCTTCGGGGATGGAGCGAGCTACGACGCGCGAGTGGTCGGGGTCGATCCCAACAAGGATCTCGCGGTGCTGCGCATCCGCGCGCCAGATCGGAAGCTCGTGCCGCTCGAGTACGGCGACTCTTCCGAGCTCGTGGTGGGGCAGAAGGTTCTCGCGATCGGCAACCCGTTCGGGCTCGACCACACGCTGACGACCGGCGTCATCAGCGCGGTCGGCCGGGAGATTCCCTCCCTCGCGGGAACCGTCATCGAAGACGTCATCCAGACCGACGCCTCCATCAACCCGGGCAACTCGGGGGGGCCTCTCCTCGACTCTTCGGGTCGCCTGATCGGGGTCAACGCGTCGATCGTCAGCAGCACGGGCCAGAGCGCTGGGATCGGCTTCGCGGTTCCGTCTTCCGCGGTGAAGCGAATCGTCCCACAGCTGATCCGGTTCGGGAAGGTGAGGCGGGCGGGTCTCGGTGTCCGCATTCTCCCCGACTATGTGGCCGAGCGATGGGGAGAGAAGGGAGTGATCATTCGAGACCTGGAAGCGGGAAGCGCCGCCGCGCGCGCCGGCCTGCAGCCCATCCGCGTCGATCGTTGGGGCAACGTGTCGTCTTACGACCGCATCGTCGGGATCGACGACGAGCCCGTGGACGACTTCAACGACCTCTACCGCGCGCTCGATGGCAGGGAAGCCGGCGATCGCGTCGAGGTGCACTTCGTCCGGCGGGGGGAGAAGCGGAGCGCGATCCTCGTGCTCCAGGTGATCGAGTAGCCCGTCCCACGCAAGACGCGATGGGGACGTCCCC
Organism: Myxococcota bacterium; assembly: GCA_046754165.1. GTDB lineage: Bacteria > Myxococcota_A > UBA9160 > UBA9160 > SMWR01 > JAFDEI01. The sequence goes on along the minus strand of JBHHVG010000503.1, from coordinate 672 downwards.
GGAGCCGTGGACACCCCGGGGGCTGGATACGAGCCGATCGGACGAGCTTCATGACCCAGCGGCGGGGCCGCAGCAGCCTCCATCGTCCCTACGCAATTCTGTTGACATCCGTTTGCGCCTGGCCATACGATTCTCGGTGCAGAGCGTCCGAGCATCCACGCTGTAGATCGACTCCCGACGGGTATCCGATTGCGCGAGGGCGGGCGATGAAGACGGTTCTTGCATTCCTGAGTATTGCTGTGGGTCTCGTGCTCGTGCCGAGCCCGGCGACGGCGGGGCGAGACGTCGACACCGAACTGACCTGCCCGGCGGGCGCCGTCGCTGGCGACGCGATGACGCTCGGCGCGCGCCTCGAGAATCACGAATGCATTGCTCTCGATGTCCGTCTCATCGCGAGCATCGTGGGTGTCGCATCGCCCGGCAGCGGATTGCGAGTCTTCGGCCCCGTCGTGGCCGAGGCTTCCGTCGCGGTTCCCGCCGGCACCGACGATCTCCCGGGGACCTGCGATCTCGCGACGGGCAGCTGTGACGGCTCCGGCGGAACCCTCTTCTGCTTCGCGGATGCCGACTGCCAGTGTGTGAGCACGACTCCGGGAATCACGGACGTGGCACTCGTCGCTCCCCTGTCGACACCGGCGTCCTTGGCGGGATCCGTGGTGACCTATCTCGTCC
>JBHHVG010000502.1:0-2603 GCA_046754165.1 Myxococcota bacterium | reverse complement strand
GTCTCGACGACGACCACTCTGCTCGCCCTGGAGGGGGGGCTGCGCCTGCGGCAGGGCGCGCTCACCGACCTGCCCAGCGCCGCCACCGGCAATCTCCGCATGATCGGCGCACGCTATCCGGGCGGTTACGATCCGCTGCTCGGCTGGGTGCCGGCAGCCGGCACGTCAGGGGACGCGAACGTGTGGCGCAAGCCCGTGACGATCGACGCGGCCGGAGTGCGCTCGAACGGCGCCGAACGGCCCGCGGGCACCGGCATCCTCGCAGTCGGCGACTCCTTCACCTTCGGCGACGAGGTGGGAGACCGCGACACCTGGCCCGCCCAGCTCGAGGCCCTCATCGGGAGGCCTGTGATCAACGGCGGCGTCTTCGGCTACGGATTCGACCAGATCACGCTGCGCGCCGAGGCGCTGCTCGACCGCTTCCCGGTGGACACCCTGGTCGTGAGTGTCATCCCGCACGACGTCGTGCGCTGCGAGTTCGCCTACCGCTACGCCTGGAAGCCCTACTTCGCCGTCGTCGACGGCGCCCTGGCGCTGCGCAACGTCCCAGTTCCCGAGCCTCATCGCGGTGCACCGGACGAATCGCTGGCGGTGCGCTCGATGCGCCGGAGCTTCCTCGCGGACTTCGTGATGCGGCGCCTCGATCCCTACGGCTGGCCGGTTCCGGACAGCCTGCGCGCCCACGCCGAGGGTGAGGCCGTGAGCCGCCTGCTCGTCGACCGACTGGCTGACGGTGCCGAGGCGCGCGGCCTGTCTCTGCTGCTCGTGGTGCAATGGGTGCCCGGACACGCACAGCGGCCAATCGCGGGGGCGGTGGCGCGAGCGCGGTCCCGCGGCATGCCGGTGCTCCGGCTCGAGCCGGTGCTGCGGAAGCTGCTCGACGCCGACGGGGTGCCGCTGCGGCACCTCTTCACCATCCACGCCAAGGCGGGCGCGCCGCGCGCCCCCGGCCACATGACCGCCGTCGGCAACGGCGTCGTCGCCCGGGCCGTAGCCGAGCGACTCGCGGCGCCGGCGTGGGTGGCGCACTGACTTCCGAGACAGCGCGCCGTCAGGGAACCAGCGCGAGCTCTCCGAGTCCGGCCTCTTCCGGGTAGCCGCTCATCAGGTTCGCGCACTGCACGGCCTGCCCGCTCGCTCCCTTCACCAGATTGTCGAGGCAGGACAGCAGGATCAACGCACCGTTTCGCTCGTCCGCGAACGCGGCCACGTCACAGAAGTTGCTGCCCCGAACGGACGAGAGGCTGGGCGACTCGCCCTCGGGAAGTACGCGGACGAATGTCTCGTCGGCGTACGCCTCCGCCAGCACGGCCCGGGCCGCGGCGGCGTCGAGGGGCTCCAGCGGTCGCGCGAATACCGTCGTGACGATGCCCCGGGTCGTTGGCAGCAGGTGCGGCACGAAGGTGATCTGGACGGCCTCCCCCGCCGCGGCGCTCGCCTCCTGCTCCATCTCGGGAACGTGGCGGTGGGCGTAGCCGACCTTGTAGGACTCGCAGTTGGCGTCTCGTTCGGCGAACAGGAACTTCGGATCCGCCGAGCGGCCGGCACCCGAAACGCCGGATTTCGAATCCACCAGGATCCCGCTCGTCTCGACCAGGCCTGCGCGCAGGAAGGGAACCAGCGGCAGCAGCACCGAAGTCGGATAGCAGCCCGGCACCGCCGCGAACGCGGCGTCGAGCAGGGCCTCGCGGTAGAGCTCCGGAAGACCGTAGACGGCGCCCCCGAGGAGCTCCGGGGTGGCGTGATCCCCGTACCAGCGCGCGTACGTCGGGGCGTCGCGCAGGCGGAAGTCCGCAGACAGGTCGGCCACCGGGATGCCGGCCTCGCGCAGGATGCGCACCGTGGGAGCCGACGCCGCGTGGGGTAGCGCGGTGAAGGCGAAGTCGATGCGCCCGATCAGGCGCTCTGGATCGTTGGCCTCGAAGCTCTGGTCCACCATCCCACGCAGGGAGGGAAAGGAATCGCCCACGAGCTGGCCGGCCCGCTGCTCCGAGGTGACCGCGACCAGCTCGAAATGCGGGTGACGCGTGACGATCCGAACCAGCTCGAGGCCGGTATATCCGCTGGCGCCGACGATGGCGACTCGCATGTCCACTCCTGCCCATGCTCGAAAAGAAAAACGGGAGGCCCGAGCGGCCCCCCGTTTCGATGCTGCACTGAGAGACCGGCTCGCTCAGCGCTTGGAAAACTGGAAGCGGGCACGGGCACCCTTCTGCCCGTACTTCTTTCGTTCCTTCTTGCGCGCGTCGCGCGTCAGGAATCCCTTGCGCTTGAGCGGCCCGCGCAGATTCGGTTCGATCTTCTCGAGGGCGCGGGAGATGCCGTGTCGCACCGCGTCGGCCTGGCCCGAGGGACCTCCTCCCCGCACACGCGCGACGACGTCGAATCTCTCGAGGGCGTTGGCTGCCTCGAAGGCCGCGTTGATGCGCATGATCAACACCTCGCGCGGGAAGTATTCGGACATGGGCTTTCCGTTGACACGGACCTGGCCCGTTCCGTAGTTGAGGGCGACCTGCGCGACGGCGGTCTTGCGCTTGCCCGTCGCCGTGGTCGGTGCGAGTGCTTCAGCCAAGTTTCAGCTCCTCCGGCTTCTGGGCCGCATG
>JBHHVG010000501.1:0-2649 GCA_046754165.1 Myxococcota bacterium | reverse complement strand
ACGCCCTCCTTGCCGACCTTCTCCATCGCCTCGGCGATGATCTTGCCGATGGTCTCGTCGCTGTTGGCCGAGATGGTCCCGACCTGTGCGATCTCCGCGGTGTCTCGCGTGGCCTTCGACATCTTCTCGAGCGCGCCCGTGATCGCCTGAACCGCCGCCTCGATGCCGCGCTTGAGCTCCATCGGGTTCATGCCCGCCACCACGAGCTTGCTGCCCTCACGGTAGATGGCCTGCGCCAGCACGGTGGCGGTGGTGGTGCCGTCGCCGGCGACGTCGGAGGTCTTGCTGGCGACCTCCTTCACCATCTGGGCGCCCATGTTCTCGAACTTGTCCTCGAACTCGATCTCCTTGGCGACGGTGACGCCGTCCTTGGTGACCGTGGGCGAGCCGAAGCTCTTCTCGAGAATGACGTTGCGGCCCTTCGGGCCCAGCGTCACCCGCACGGCGTTCGCCAGCGTGTTCACGCCGGTCAGGAGCTTCGTGCGAGCGTCCTGATCAAATCGGATTTCCTTGGCCATTGATCGACTCTCCCTATTCGACGACGCCGAGGACGTCGTCCTCGCGGATGATCAAGTGCTCGTCGCCCTCGATGTTGACTTCCGTTCCCGCGTATTTGCTGAAGAGGATCTTGTCGCCCTTCTTCACGTCGAGGGGCGTCACCTTGCCGTCTTCCGCCACCTTGCCCTTGCCGACGGCGATGATCTTGCCCTCCTGCGGCTTCTCCTTGGCGGTGTCCGGGATGATGATCCCGCCTTTGCTCGTTTCTTCTTCTTCGATTCGCTTCACGAGGATGCGATCCTGAAGCGGACGGATCTTCATGAATCCGTTTCCTCCGGGCGCGGGGCCCCGCTGGGTCGCGCCGATGTTGGCTGGGGTCGAACGGGTCGATCGGCAGGCCCCCTTGGCGCTGCCGCCGATTCCGCTCGTTTTGGCACTCGATGAGTTCGAATGCCAAATCGCGACGCAATGTATGCACCTGCCGACGGGGGGTCAAGGCGCGGCCGAGAGAAATTCTCCGAGCCGTTGGCGGGGCCGGCGTTGGCGCGCCAACGCTGCGTCTTGGCTGCACTTTTCTTGCCTGCTGCTGCGCGCCCGCCTAAGCCGGGAGGGCGGGTCCGCCGATGTCCCAGGTAGCCCCTCCGGGAGGTGCCCGTGCTCAGGGATTCGGAAAGCGCCGCAGCCCCCCTCATCGACCGGGCCCACCCCCGGACGGTATTCGCCGAGCTGGTGGCCGGCGCCCTGTGCGAGACCCGGGTCCGCCCCAGCCCCATGGCCGTTTCCTACCTGATCGAGCTGCTGGACTCGCAGGTGGGCCGCGTCTCGCCGGAAGCCGCAGAATCGGACGGGGACGCCAGCCTCGCCGAGGCCCTGCTCACCGCGACGCTCCACCGGGGCTCGGATCGGGTCACCCGGCTGCGCAAGCTCGGAGACCGGGCACTCTTCGTGGCCGGCTACTTCGGCGACAGCCTCAGCCGCAGCGTCGTCGACCTCGACTACTACGGCGACGTCGGGCGCGCCGCCTACGCCAGCCTCGCCGAGACCCTGGGCTGCGAGGTCCGTGAGCAGACCTGGCCCAGCCTCTACAACGAGCTGGCGGACCGCTTCGACCAGTTCATCGACGTGCTGACCGCCGTCGGCGACCGCAGCCGCCCCCGCCAGAACGAGGACCTGCTGCGCGTCTTCGAGCGCTACCTGCGGACCGGCAGCGAGCGGGACCGGGCGCGGCTGCTGCGCCTCGGCCACGCGCCACCGGATCGGGACACGCTGCGGTTCTGGCAGTGACGCGCCTCGGCGAGGCCGTCGCCGCCGCAGAGCGCTGGCTCACCGACATCTACCGCCTCGATCTCGACATCTGCGCCGCGCGGTGCGTGCTGTCGCCCGAGCGCGTCCGCGCGCTGCTCCGCGATGGCGCGCCCAGCACCGGGGTGGTGGCCGTCGAGGCGGACGGCGAGCTCCAGCTCGGCCTCTACGTCGACCCGGGCGACCGCGACGACCCGGACGCCGTGGTCGAGGAGACCAGCCACCTGCTGTGCCTGGCCTGGCACGCGGTGCACGATCGTCCGCTGTCGCGGCTGGTGCTCGAGATCCAGGGCGAGGTCGACCGCTACGCCGTGGCGCGCCTCCAGGGCCGCGATGCCTTCCGGCACTTCGAGCGCTTCGCCTGGGCGCCGGGGCTCGACGCGGACGCCCGCGACGCCTACGCCGCCGCCCACCGCGTCGGGCTGCGCTACTGCCGCGGGCTCGCCCGCCGCTTCCCCAGCCGCGGCGACACGCCCGGCCTGCTCGACGAGCTGCGCCGCTTCTACCGCACCCCGCCCGAGCAGAAGCTCGGAGCCGCGTAGCCGCGAGATCCGATTCACCGTTGCGGAGTCGGCGAAACGGGGAGCGGGGACCCGGGTCGGACGAGCCACACGCGCGGTACGCCGAGCCCTTGCTCGCGGCTGGTGGACCCCTTCCGGCCGGAGGCTCCGTGCCGCTTCGCATGCCTCCCAGCGACCGCTCTCGGCCGCAGGCCCCCGCTGCCTCGCAACCGCGCGGGTCGAAGGATCACCGTCGCCTCCGGCCGGAAGGGGTCCACCACCCGAACGGGACGAACGCTTCGCGGCGGAAGAGACGGGCAGATGAAGCCGGCCGCGTACCACCGATCCC
>JBHHVG010000500.1:0-2656 GCA_046754165.1 Myxococcota bacterium | reverse complement strand
TCCGCCGAGGCTCTCGGCCTCTCGCTCACCGACCTCGCGCGCCAGGTACGCCAGGCGTTCTACGGTGAGGAGGCGCAGCGCATCCAGCGCGGCCGCGACGACGTGCGCGTGATGGTGCGCTATCCGGAGGCGGAGCGCCGCTCACTGGGCGATCTCTGGAACCTGCGCGTGCGGACGCCCGAGGGCGACGAGGTCCCGTTCGGCATGGTCGCGGAGGCGAAGGTCGGGCGCGGCTTCGCGACGATCCACCGGGCCGACCGGCAGCGCGTGGTCGACGTCACCGCCGGCGTCGACCTCGCCCAGGGCAACGCCAACGAGATCCTGGCAGACCTCCGCGCCAGCAAGCTTCCGGCGCTGCTGCGCCTGCACCCGCAGATCCGCTACAGCCTCGAGGGCGCCCAGCGCGAGCAGGCCGACGTGCTGATCGGAATCGCGCGCGGCTTCGCGATCGCACTGATCACGATCTACGCGTTGCTGGCGGTTCCGCTGCGCTCGTACCTCCAGCCCCTGCTCATCATGTCGGCCATCCCGTTTGGCCTGGTGGGCGCGCTGATCGGCCACGCGCTGCTCGGTCATCAGCTCAGCATGCTCTCGCTCTTCGGGATGGTGGCACTCTCGGGGGTGGTCGTGAACTCGAGCCTGGTGCTCGTCGACTTCATCAACCGCCGCCGCGCCGCCGGAGCATCCGCCCGCGACGCGGCGATCGAGGCGGCGATCGCGCGCTTCCGGCCGGTCTTCCTGACCGCGCTCACCACCTTCGCCGGGCTCACGCCGATCATGCTCGAGCGCAGCGCCCAGGCGGCCTTCATCATCCCGATGGCCATCTCGCTGGCCTTCGGTGTGCTGTTCGCCACGGCAATCACGCTCGTCATCGTGCCGTGCACCTACGTGATCCTCGAGGACCTGCGCGGGGCGATCCGAAGTCGTTTTCGGCACGCCGCGCCCGAGGCCGCGGAGCGGGCGGGGGGCTGAGCTCGACCTCGGATCCGAACGAGACGGGCCCTCGGTTGCCGCCGTCAGACGCGGCCGCGGGATTCGCCGCTGGCGAGGGCGTCGGTGATCTCCGCGGGCGAGAGCCCGGCCGCCGCCAGGATCGCCTCGCCGTCGGCGTTCAGGGCCGGCGCGGGGCGCCCGCCGGGCATGTCGTGGGCCGACAGCCGGATCGGCGCCGCCACCGTCTCGTAGCGGCCCGCCACCGGGTGATCGACCGACGTGAACACGCCGGTCGCGCGGGCCTGCTCGTCGCGCAGCGCCTCGGACAGGGTGCGCACCGGCGACCAGATCAGCCGCTTCGCATCGAGGGCCGACTCCCACGCGCCGAGGTCGCGCGTCGCGAAGTGCTCGGCCAGCAGCGCGCACAGCACCGGGCCGTTGCGGTAGCGCGGGATCACGTCTTCGAAGCGCGGATCGTCCCGCAGCTCGGGCCGCTCGATCGCCTCGCAGAAGTCCGCCCAGTAGCGCTGGGACTCGATCATGACGAGGAAGAGCCAGCGATCGTCCCGCGTTCGGTAGTGGTTCCACAGCGGGTTTCGCGCCCGCGCGCGATCGTGCCGGGGCGGGTCCTGACCGGTGGCGAGCGCCAGGGCCGAGTCGTTGCCGAGGATGTAGAAGCCCATGTGCAGCAGCGACACGCCGACGGTCTGGCCCTCGCCGGTGCGGTCTCGGGTGCGCAGCGCGGCGAGGATCCCGGTGCAGAGCGCCAGCGCCGCCGCGTGGTCTCCAACGCCGCTCCGCAGGAAGGCGGGCGGCGCGTCGGGCTCGCGGAGCTGGTCCATGAACCCGGTGCGCGCCCAGTAGGCGGCGTAGTCGAAACCCGGCCGGTCGGCCTCCGGCCCCTCACTGCCGTAGCCCGTCAGGTGGGCGACGATCAGCGCCGGGAGGTCGCGCCGGAGCGTCGCGGCATCGAGCGCGTAGCGCGTCAGCCGCGACGGCAGCAGGTTCGTCAGCAGCACGTCCGCCCCGGCGAGCACCCGCTCGACGGCGTGCCGAGCGGCCGGACGATTCAGGTCGAGGGCGAGCGAGCGCTTGCCCCGGTTGTCCATCTGGAACTGGGGCGCCTCCGGAAACGCGCTCGCGTAGCCGAGGCGGCGGGGAAGGGCGTGGCGGTAGACCTCGCCGGCCGGGATCTCCAGCTTGATGACCTCGGCGCCGAGATCCGCCAGCAACGCGCCCGCAGCCGGTGCGGCCACGAAGCTCGCGATCTCGACCACGCGCACGCCCTCGAGCGGTGCGGTCATGCGGCGAACCTCCCCGAGACTCCGAAGGCCGATTCTAGCGGGGCCCGTGCGCCCGGCGTCGCGTCATCACGGTCCCCCCGTCGAGGAGCAGCGCGGTCGCGGCGCGATGCAATCGATCTCCGCGCCAACGTCTGACGTGGAGGGGTCGGGTCTTGTAGCGATACGAAACAGTACGCGCTCTGGCTCGGGAACGGCAAGAAGAAACCGGCGCGAGAGCCGCGCGAGATGGGTGGGGAGCGGGTGCGGCCCTCACCCCGACGCGAGCTTCATCAGCTCCGGGTCGTCGGGGTTGAACAGCAGCCCGCGGCGGGCGGCGCGCGCCGCCCGCGCGGCGTCGCCGCGGCGCATCTCGATGTGGGCCTCCTGGCGGAAGGCGGCGGGGAACCCCGGGAACTGGGTCTGGAGACTGCGGGCGGTGC
>JBHHVG010000499.1:0-2659 GCA_046754165.1 Myxococcota bacterium | reverse complement strand
CGTTGAAGGTGAAGGAGACGATGGGTCGCTGCTGGCGATCGAAATCGACCCGAGCGTCGGTCAGGTAGTCGCCGGTAAGGTCCGCGCTATCGGCCACCAGGTAGGCCGAGATCACGCGCTGCGTCTCCTTGTCGCGCTCGTAGACGACGGCTGTGTCCTCCGGAAGCCCGTCCTCGAACTGATTCCTCAGCAGATCCTCGCTGGGCGCAGAAGCCTTGACGAGCTTGAATTCCAGGAAGCCCGTGACTTCCAGGATCTTGCGCGCCCGGGTGCGATCGATCTGGCCGCCCGGGATCTGGACCAGAACGCGGTCCTTGCCCTGGCGCGTGACGACGGAATCAGGGATGCCACGGATCGGGTCGTCGATCCGGCGCCTCAGCACCTCGAGGACCTGGGCCATGGCGCGCTGGCCGACCTCCTGGCTCCATTGGTCGGTGAGCGAGAAGACGAGCTGGTCTTCGCCCGCTTCGACCTCGCGCAGCACGTTGGTCTGTGACGCCCACTCGCGCACCGAAGCCGCCGTCGCGTCGGAGAGGAGGTCCACCACCAGCCGCTGGTCCTCGACGTCGACGTCATCGACGATGAAGTCTTCGGACTCGGCGGCTTCCCGCAGCCCACCGGACAGGAACTCGAGCTCGTGGTCGATGGCGGCCGACAGATTGACGCCCAGGACCCAGTGAATACCGCCTTGGAGGTCGAGGCCGAGGCGCAGGCCCGAGTCCGGAATCAACGGGCTCGCGACGCGCTGCTCCTCGGGGATGAAGTTCGCGATCGTCAAGAACCCGAAGAGCGCCAATAGCGACGCAACCGCCGCGATTCGGGCGCGCAGTCCGGTCACGAGTCGTCGCCCTTCTTGGCCACGCTATCCACCCGGTTCCGGGAGACCTTGACGCGGACGCGCTCGCCCTTGAGAGCGGCGATCTCGACGGTGAGGACATCGTCGGTCACGCCGGTGACCTTGCCGTGCAGTCCGCCGGCGGTGACGACGTCGTCACCCTTGACGATGGCCTTCAGCATCGCCTCCTGCGCGCGCTGCTTTTTCTGCTGCGGGCGGATCAGCAGGAAGTAGAAGATCACGAAGATCGCCGCCATGGGAACGAACATGCCCACCGGCGATTGCGCGGGCGCCTCCGCCGCCTGGAGGATCACGAGCGCGGGGATGCCGCTCATCGGTACGCGCCCTGGTTCACGGACGTTCCGGGGTAGAAACTCTCGAGAATGTCACGGTATCCGGCACCTGCCTGTGCCATGGCCTGGGCTCCCCACTGGCTCATGCCGACTCCGTGCCCGTGGCCGGATCCGACGAAGATGATGTCGTCCTGCGACGACCGGATTTCGAACATCGTGCTGCGAATCACCGCCAGCCCCAGGGCCGTTCGCAGCGCCCGCGCCTCGAGAGCCCGGCTTCCTTCGGTACCGCGAATGCGCACCCTCCGGGCCCGACCGCTCGCGGAGCGCTCGGCCACCTCGACCTCTTGGATGGACCCCACCTGGATCCCCGCCGGCGCGAGAGCGCGCCCCAGTGTGGTCCGTGAAACGGAAACGCGCCAGTAGGTGTCCGGGGAATCTTCCTCGTTCTCCACCGGGAGGCTCACGAGATAAGGGATCGGTTCGCCCCAGACCTCGTCCGCCGCGGCCGTCCGGCCGCCGGAGGCGGAGTGGAACACGGCGAGGATCGGCTCGCGGCGATAGGTCAGGAACTCGCCCCGGGTCGCCCTCACAGCTCTCCGAACGGACGGGGTCTCGGCGTCGAGCCCGCCGTAGACCTGGCTGTCGGTACCCGCGCGCAGATCGAAGGGACTCTCCGCCTTGCGCGCCATCTGGTGCAGGGCATAGGTGCGGGTGACGACCGCCTGGGCCTTGAGCATCTCCGGGTGCCAGCCCGGGTAGACCTCCCTGCCGAGGGTCCCCGCGACGTAGGCCTCGAGCCCGACCCGGTTGATCATCTGGAGCCCGCCGTCCACGCGCCGCGCTTCGAGACCCCCCTGAACCCGCAGGCCGTCGACCCGCAGCGGGCCGGCATCGCGCCCGGTCGGAACGCGCCACGCCTGGCCGACGGCGCGGCCGTCGACGGCGAGGCCCCGGCCGGAGGGCGCGAGGGTGACGGGCCCTTCGGCGGTGTCCAGGCGCACGGAACCGCCCGTAGAGAACAGCAGAACGCGGACGGTGGGTTCCTTCGCTTCGACCTCGTCCGCCGCCGCGGTAGCTGCGACCGCGTGAAGCAGCGCCAAGAGCGCCGCTCCGCCGCGTCCGAGCCCCACCTTCCCCGCCATCGCGTGTGGTGATATCGCACGAAGCCCGCGAGCGGTCAAGGGAATCCCGTCGGGTGCGGAAGCGCTGATCGAGCGGCGGGTGCTAGCGGGAATCCCGCGCGATGGCCTCGGACCTGTCGGTCTCCTCCCACGGGAAGCCCTGGCCTTCGCGCCCGAAGTGCCCGTGGTAGGACGTGGCGCGGTAGATCGGCCGCCGCAGGTCCAGGGCCTCGATGATCCCGCGCGGAGTGAGGTCGAAGTGTTTGCGCACGATGCGCTCGAGGGTCGACCCATCGTGCTTGCCGGTGCCGAAGGTCTCGACGCGGATCGACACCGGCTCCGGAACGCCGATGGCGTAGGCGAGCTGGACCTCGCAGCGCTGGGCGAGACCGGCCGCGACCACGTGC
>JBHHVG010000498.1:0-2680 GCA_046754165.1 Myxococcota bacterium | reverse complement strand
GCCAACGATCCCAACAAGGGCATCGAGACCCTCGTCCGTGCGCTGGCGCTGCTGGCTCCCGAGGCGACCGTCACGCTCGTCGACCAGGACACGCCCGAGAACCCGGGACGCCGGCTCGCGCAGGAGCTGGGCTGCGCCAACCGGCTGAACATCGTGGGGCGCGTTTCGCGGGCAGAGCTCGTGCGCCTCTACCAGCGCGCGACCCTGGTGGCCGTGCCGTCGCGCTACGAGGGCTTCGGCCTGCCGGCCGTCGAGGCCATGGCCTGCGGCACGCCGGTCGTGGCGTGTCGCTCCGGAGCGCTGCCCGAGGTGCTCGAGATCGGGGGCGGCGGACTCCTCGCGGAGCGCGATGACCCGGAGAGTCTCGCGGTGGCGATCCGCACGCTGCACGAGCGGCCGGCACTGCGCGCCGAACTCGGCGCGCGCGGGCGGGAGCGCGTGGTCGCCCACTACTCCTGGCCGCGCATCGCCGCGGCGACGGCGGCGGTCTACGCCGACGTGCTGGCCGCGCGCGGCCGCCCCGCCAGCACCACGACGTCGGACAACCCGGGCAGCTGGCACGCCAGCCAATCGAGCGCCTCGAGCGCTCTCTGAGCCACCGCTGCCGGCAGCTTCTCGACCGCGCGCGACCACGAGGGCAGCCCCCAGGCCATCGAGATGCCCTCGACGATCTCGATGTCGACGTGGCGGGAAAGCTGCTCGCGCATCAGATCGAGCTCGTAGCGGGTGAAATGGTCGCTCGGCACGTCGTAGTGGCGCCGGCCCCGCGGCACCGGCCGGCGCAGCCAGCCCTCCTTCACCCGATCCGCCGCGCGCGCGACGCGACACGACAGCGAGTCGAAGTTGGCGATGGCGAGCACGACGCGACCGTCGGGCCGCGTGACGCGTGCCATCTCCTCGATCGCGAGGGTCGGCCGGTCGAAGTGGTCGATGGCGCCCTTGCAGACGACCCCGTCGAAGCTGGCGTCGGTGAAGGGCAGCGCGTCGGACCAAGCGCGAACCCAGTGCGGCAGCGGCCCCGCGACCTTCGCGCCCTCCATGGCGGCGAGGGCCGACATGCGCGACGACGGCTCGGCCCCGACCGCCCAGGCGCCGCTGCGCGCCATCGCCTGCGCGTCCTGTCCGAAGCCGCTGGCCACGTCGAGCACCCGCTTGCCGGGCCCCGGACGCGCGAGGTCGAGCGTTCGGCCGGTCATCCGGCCGAAGAGGTACTCGCTGTCGCGCGATGTCCCCGTGGGAATGACATCGCGCATGTCCCGATCCAGATCGACGACGCGCATAGGGCGCCCAACCGTAGCCAGCCGCGGCGAAGCGCGCCCGGAGGTCGCAACTTCCGACGCAAGCAGGCGAATTCAAACGCGTGCGGCCAGCCCCACCGCGAGGGCGGGACTCGCTCGGGAGCCGCGGCACGGTATCCTCTTGGCCGATGTCCGAGCCTCGACCCGACAGCGAGGGACCGTCCCGCCGAGCAACCGACGACCCGGGCGCACCGGGGGCCCTGGATCGTCTGGCTTCGTTCCGCGTCGTGTACGCCGCCATCTTCACCTTCGTCGTGCTTTCGGTGGTGACCGTGTCCGCCGCCGAGTTCTTCCTGACGCGCCACCTCACCGCCGAGGTCGACCGCGCCATCCGGGTGAGTCCGGCCGACGGGCCGGTGGTGCCGCAGATCCAGACGAGGGTCAGCAACCTGATCCGCTACACGGCGTGGACGCGGCTCGGCGGGGTCGACTTCAGCGCCATCGTCATCGGCGCGGACAGCACCATCCTCTACAGCGGCGGAAGGTCGATTCCGCCGCCTCCGACCTTCGACCCCATCGCGATCTTCCGCGAGGCCCAACGCGTGCTGCCGGCGAGCGCCGAGACCTTCGTGGCCGTGCCCATGACGTCGGTGCTCGCCATCGGCATCATCGTCAGCTACGGCACCGTCCTCATCACCGGGCTGTTCTTCCACGCGCGCCGCGAGTCGAGCCGCGAAGAGGCCCTGATCCAGAGCGCGATGGCGGCGCGGGACGTGACGGCCCGGCGCGCCGACGAGATCGAGGCGGAGCTCGAGCAGATCCGCATGCGGCTGCTCCAGGTCGAGCCGGCAGAGCAGGCCCAGGCCCGGGAGATCCACGAGCTCCAGAACGAGCGCGTGGTGCTCCATCAGAAGCTCGCAGACCTGGCCGAGCGGGAGCAGAAGCTGCGCGCCTCCGCCGAGCGATCGATCGAGCTGAACGAGGAGCACCGCGCGCTCGAGGAGCTGCTCGAAGAGGCCGTCGAAGACCTCGGTACGAAGGACTCCGAGATCCAGACTCTCCAGAGCCAGCTCAAGCGCGCCGCCAAGGCGCCGCCCGCCGGCGGGCGCAACCGCGGCAGCGAGCTGGTCGCCCGTCGCCTGCGCACTCTCTACAAGAACCTCGAAGTCGACGACCGCGCCGTCAACGACCTGGTGGCGCTTCGCGACGAGATCATGAAGCTCAAGGCCGAGGAGGGCATCAAGCGCCTGGCCGATGAATCCGACAACGCCGCGATTCGCCGCAAGGTCGGCGGGCTTCCGGCGCAGCTGTCGATCTTCGAGCTGGGCTTCGCGGGCAAGGGACGCATCTACTACACCCGCGGCCGGCAGCAGCGTTTTCGCATCCTCGCCATCGGCGCGAAGAACACGCAGAAGGCCGACATCGAATACCTGAGCCGCCTG
>JBHHVG010000497.1:0-2682 GCA_046754165.1 Myxococcota bacterium | reverse complement strand
CCCGCCCGCCGCGTCGAGAAGTTGTGCGCGTGGGGCTTTGGCGCCGCGGATCTCGCGCGCATCCGCACGCCCGCGGGCCTCGACATCGGCGCGCTGTCGACCGAGGAGGTGGCCCTCAGCATCCTCGCGGAGATGGTCGCCGATCGCCGCGGCCGGGACGGCACCCCCCTCACCCTGCGGGACGCGCCGATCCACGATGACCACTGAGGCGTCGCGGCCTGGTTTCCTGACGGGAATCGTTCTGGCCGCCGGCGCCTCACGTCGAATGGGGCGCCCGAAGGCGTTGCTCCCCCTCGGCGATCGCTGCCTGCTGCAGCACGTCGTCGACGCGGCGCTGGCGTCGCGTCTCGACGAGGTCGTCGTCGTGCTCGGCTGCGACGCCGCAGAGATCGCCGCGGCCCTGGCGCGTCCCGCCGCCGGCCGCGCGCGCGTCGTCCTGAAGTCCGACTACCCGCAGGGGCAGAGCACGTCACTCACCGCGGGGCTGGCAGCGGCGGACGAGAGCGCGACCGCCGCTGCCATCCTTCTGGGAGATCACCCGACGCTGACGGCGGCGGCGATCGATCGCGTCGCCGATGCCTTCGAGCGCTCGGAGCGACCCGCAGCGCGGCCGGTCTACCCGGACGCCGGCGACGCGCCGGGCCACCCGGTGCTGCTCGACCGCTCGCTGTGGAGCTCTCTCACGCGCCTGTCCGGGGACCAGGGCGCGCGTTTCCTCCTCGCCCGGCACCCCGAGTGGCTCCTCGCGGTTCCCGTGGCCGGAGCGCCGCCTCCGGATGTCGACACCCGGGAAGACTACGAACGCGTCGCAGGGATCGACTGAGGGATTCCCGGCGCGTGCCCCCTCGCAGCGCGAGCGGCTATGGTTGCGGGCGCCGCGCCGGCGCCCCCGTGATGGCGCGAGAAGCTTACCGGGGAAGGCACCCATGGCCATCGAGATCGTCGAAACGCTCCAGGTCGACGCACCGGCCGACCGCGTGTGGCGCTTCGTCGTCGACCCGGAGCGGGTCGTGGGCTGCATGCCGGGCGCGGTCCTCGACGAGGTCGTGGACGAGTGCAATTTCCTCGGCAGCGTCAAGGTCAAGGTCGGCGCGATCACGGCGAGCTACGCGGGCAGGGTCCGGTTCACCGAGGTCGATGAGGCGAAGCGCACGCTCCGGATGACGGCCGAGGGCCGCGAAACCGGCGGCGGAACCGCCAAGGGCGTGATCTCGCTGCGCGTGAACGGGCTGCCGGGCGGTGGCTCGGAGCTCGTCACCGAGGCGAACGTCGACATCACCGGACGGATCATGCAGGTCGGCCGCGGCATGATCCAGGGCGTCTCCCATCAGCTCTTCAAGCAGTTCGCCAGCAGCGCCAAGCAGCAGCTCGAGACGGACGCCGCCGGCGCCCCGGCGACCCAGGAGCAGACGCCGGTGCGCATCCTGCCCGTTCTCTTCGAGGCCTTCCGCGCGGCTGTGGCCAGCTTCTTCAAGAAGCTCTTCGGCCGCGCGACCGGCTGACGGGGACCTTTCATGCGCGCGGGCGCCCTCGCCGGGATCAAGGTGGTCGAGCTCGGCCAGGCGGTGTCCGCGCCCTACTGCGCGAAGCTCTTTGCCGACTTCGGCGCGGATGTCGTGAAGGTCGAGCCGCCGGCGGGCGACGTCGCGCGCCGCTGGGGGCCGTTCCCGAAGGACGAGCCCCACCCGGAGAAGAGCGGCCTCTTCCACTTCCTCAACACGAACAAACGCTCCATCTGTCTCGACGTCGAGGACGCCGGCGACCGCGAGCGTTTCGTCCGGCTCGTGGCCGGTGCAGACGTGCTGATCGAGAACCAGCGCCCGGCTCTCTGGCGCTCCTGGGGCCTCGACTACGCGACCCTCGCGCGCGAGAACCCCGACCTCGTGATGATCTCGATCACGCCCTTCGGCCAGACGGGGCCGTACGCGGACTGGAACGCCTGCGACCTGAACGCCTACCACCTCTCGGGCTCGAGCCACCGCTACTGCGGACGCCCCGGCGAGCCGCCTCTCGAGCACGGAACCTTCGCCGCTGAATTCTTCGGCGCCACCGCTGCCGCGGCCTGGGGGCTCGGGGCGACATTCGGGCGCGCGCAGGCCGGCGGCGGCCAGCAGCTCGACGTGTCGTGCGCCGAGGCCATCGCGGCCACCTTCGTCGGCGGCCAGAACATCGGCGGTTTCGCCCAGGACGGGAAGGCCGAGACGCGCACCGGTGTCGGAATGCCGCTGGGTGCGCCCGCCACCATCGTTCCCTGCCGCGACGGCCATGTCTGGATGCTCGCCCTCGAGAAGGGGCAGTGGCGGGGACTGGTGAAGGTGATGGGCGACCCGGAGTGGGCGCAGCTCGAGATGTTTGACGACATGTTCACGCGCGCCCAGAACGCGGATGTCATCTACCCGTTCATCGAGGAGTGGACGGCCCAGCACGGCAAGGCGGAGATCATGGAGCGGTGCCAGGCGGCCGGGGTCCCCGTCACCGCCGTATTCACGGTGCAGGAGGCGGTGGAGCACCCGCACCTCGCGGCGCGCGGCTACCTCGTCGACCTCGAGCACCCGGTGCTCGGCGCGGTCCGCACGCTCGGCGCGCCCTTCAAGCTGCTCGCCAGCCCGGGCGGTCCGGTTGCGCCGGCCCCGGCACTCGGCCGACACGGAGAAGAGGTCATGGCCGCGCTGTCCCGGGGCC
>JBHHVG010000496.1:0-2685 GCA_046754165.1 Myxococcota bacterium | reverse complement strand
CATGGGACCAGACGCCCACCGCGTGATGTCGTTCCTCGGCATGGACCCGCCGCGCCAGACACGCCTGCGCGCGCTCGTATCCCGGGGGTTCACGCCGCGCCGGGTGGCCGAGCTCGAGGGCCACATCCGCGAGCTCGCCACCCACTACATCGACCGCTTCATCGCCGCCGGGAAGTGCGACATCATCAGCGACTTCTCCGGGCGCCTGCCCATGGACGTGGTGAGCGAGATGCTGGGAGTCCCCGCTGAAGATCGCGACATGCTGCGCACCTGGGCGGATCTCGTCGTCCACCGGGAGGAAGGCGTGCCCGACGTCCCGCCGGAGGGGCTGGCGGCCAGCGGAAAGCTCATGGCGTACTTCAGCGACGACGTGGCAGGGCGGCGGAAGCGTCCACGCGATTCGCTCACGGACGCGCTGATCGCCGCCAAGATCGACGGCGACCGCATGAGTGATCGCGAGATCGTCGCGTTCCTCTTCCTGATGATCATCGCGGGCAACGAGACCACGACGAAGCTCATCGGCAACGCCCTGTACGCGCTGTGGAGGACGCCGGCCCAACGCGCCCGGGTGGCCGCAGACCCGGGCCTGATTCCGGCGTGGGTCGAGGAGACGCTGCGCTTCGACGGCTCCACCCAGGTGCTCTATCGCACCCTCACGACGGAGATCGAGCTGCACGGCGTCACGATCCCCGAGGAGTCCGTCGTCGCCTTGATCCTGGGCTCCGCCAACCGCGACGAACGCGTCTTCGAGCGCGCCGACGAGTACGACATCACCCGCGACCACAGCCAGAGCGTCGCCTTCGGAAACGGCGCGCACTTCTGCCTGGGCGCCTCCCTCGCCCGCCTGGAGGGACGCGTGGCGCTCGAGGAGATCCAGGCCCGCATCCCCGACTACGAGATCGACCCGGCGGGCCTGGTCCGCATCCATTCTGGCAACGTTCGCGGCTACGCCCGCGTCCCGATCCACTTCAGCGCATGAAGGGCGGGGCCAGCGGTACCGGCGCTGACGCACCCCGGACGGCGGTGGTGACCGGCGCCTCCTCGGGGATTGGCGTAGCGATCGCGGAGACCATGGCGCGCCTCGGTTGGCGGGTCGGCGTCGGGGCGAGACGCGAAGACCGCCTCGCCGAAGTCGGCGCGAAGCTCCGAGACGCGGGCGGCGGCGCCTTCTGCCAACGCCTCGACGCAGCGGACCCGCGTTCCGTCGCGGCGTTCTTCGACGCAGCCGAAAAGGAGTTCGGCGCCATCGACGTCGCCGTGGCCAACGCCGGCAGCTGCATCCCCGGGCTCGCCCACGAGCTGACTCCCGAAGACCTGCGGACGGAGGTCACGACCAATCTGCTCGGGCCGATGTACGTCGCCCAGCGGGCGCTGCCCGGCATGATCGAACGCGGCCGCGGGGACCTCGTCTTCATCTCCTCGGACGTGGCCCGCGCACCCCGAACCTTCCAGGCCGGCTACAGCGCGGCGAAAGCGGGCGTCGAGAGCTTCGCCCGCGTGCTGGCGTTGGAACTCGAAGGGACGGGCGTGCGCGTCGCGACCATCCGCATGGGGCCCACGCGCAGCGAGTTCGGCCGCGACTGGCCGCCCGACCTCTTGAGGCGCATGCTCGCGTCCTGGAAGCACTTCGGGTTGCAGCGCAACCTCGCAGTGCTCGCCCCGGAGATCGTCGCGAACGCCGTCGTCGGCGCCGTCACCGCACCCCGGGGAGCATCGACTGCCATCGTCGAGCTCCAACCCGAAGGCCCCACCGAGACTTGACGTCTCGCTGGAGAACGCAACCCACACGCGGGAGACCCAGCGATGCCCACTCGGGACCAAGCGAACGCCGAGACGCGCAACCTGATCGACGGAGCCCTCGTCGCCGCCAGCAACGGCGCGAGCTTCGAGAACGTCGATCCGGCCACGGAAGAGGTGATTGGCCGCTGCGCCGACGGCACCAAGGAGGACATGGAGACCGCCATCGCCGCGGCGCGCCGGGCCTTCGACGAGACGGGCTGGTCGACGGATCCCGCCTTCCGCCAGAAGTGCCTGAACCAGCTGTGCCAGGCACTGGCCGAGGCCCGGGAGGAGCTGCGCTCCATCGTGATCGCCGAGGCCGGCTCGCCGATCCTGCTGACCTACTCGGTGCAGTGCGACGAGTACATCGACGCCATGCCCTACTGGGCCGATCTCGCCGGCCGCTACGCGTACGAGACACCCATGTCGGACATCCAGTTCATGGGGCAGGCCCAGCGCCGCATCCTGCGGAGGGAGGCGGTCGGAGTCGTCGGCGCCATCACGCCCTGGAACTTCCCGCTCTACCTGAACCTCTGCAAGCTCGGCCCGGCGCTGGCCGCGGGCAACACCGTGGTGCTGAAGCCGGCCCCGGACACGCCCTTCAGCGCGACCCACTTGGGGCGGCTCTGCGCGGCGAAGACGGACATCCCGGCCGGCGTCGTCAACGTCGTGGCATCGGCGGACCACCAGCTGGGGGCGATGCTGGCTTGCGATCCACGGGTCGACCTCGTCACCTTCACCGGCTCCACCGCGACCGGCCGCAGCGTCATGGCGGGCGCCTCGCAGACCGTGAAGAAGGTCTTTCTCGAGCTGGGTGGCAAGTCGGCCACCGTCGTGCTCGACGACGCGGACCTCGGGAAGGTCGCCGCTGGCGCCGCCGCCGTCTGCGTCCACGGCGGCCAGGGC
>JBHHVG010000495.1:0-2737 GCA_046754165.1 Myxococcota bacterium | reverse complement strand
GGCAGCGGCCCGGGCGCGTGGACCCCCGTGTCAGCGGGCGCCGCCGGCCCGGGCCCGGAGGCGCAGCCGCACCGGCGTGCCGGCAAGGTCGAAGCGCTCGCGCAGCCGGTTCTCCAGGAAGCGCCGGTAGGACGGCTGGACCGCCGCGGGATCCGTGCAGAACAGCACGAAGGTCGGCGGTCGGATCCCCGTCTGCGTGGCGTAGAAGAACTTGAGTCGCCGGCGCCGCATGCCCCGCTGCGCCATTGCAGGTTCGTGTCGTTGCACGACATCGTTCAACCATCGGTTCAGGGTTGCCGTGGAGATCTCGGTGCCGGCAGCCGCTACCAGGCCCTTCACGGCGGGCAGGATCCTGCCGATTCCGGCTCCAGTCCGAGCCGAGACCGCCAGCACCGGGGCGTCCGGCATGAAGCGGAGCCCGTGGGCGATCTCCTCTCGGAGCTTGCGGCCCGCCTCCGGATCGTCCCGGTCCACGAGATCCCACTTGTTCGCGAGCACCAGCGTGGCGCAGCCGCGATCCCGCGCCAGGCGCGCGACGTGCGCGTCCTGGTCGGCGAACCCCTCACCCGCATCGATCAGGACCAGCGCGATCTCGGCGCGCTCCAGGGAGCGGACGGTCATCAGGGCGCTCGGCCTCTCGGCGACGCGGTGCCTGCGTCCCGGTCGCCGCAGCCCGGCGGTGTCCACGAAGGTGAAGATGTCTCCGTCGATCACGACGCGGCTGTCGATGGCGTCGCGGGTGGTGCCGGGCACCTCGGACACCACGACACGCTCCTCGCCCACCAGCCGGTTGGTGAGCGAGCTCTTGCCGACGTTCGGTCTCCCGACGATCGCGATGCGCGTGCCCTCGTCCGCCTCGGGCACGGCCGCGCCCGCTGGCAGCTGCGCCACCAGATCCTCGAGCGCATCCCAGGCGCCCCGGCCGTGCTCCGCGGAAAAGCCGCGCGTCATCTCGAAACCGAGAGCGTAGAACTCGCCCATGCGGCTCTCGTGCTGTGGCTGGTCGATCTTGTTCACGCCGAGCAGCACCGGTTTCGAAGCGCGGTGCAGGATGGCAGCGAGGGCCTGGTCTTCGGGAATCAGCCCGTCCTTGCCGTCCACCACGAAGACGATCGCGTCCGCATCGTCGATGGCGGCGCGGGCCTGGGCCTGGACTGCTTCCGGCAGGCCTCGCTCGGTCGCGGGCTCCAGACCGGCGGTATCGACCAGCAGGACGCTGCGGTCGTCGACCTCGATCGCCTCGGCGATGCGGTCCCGAGTGACGCCGGGATGGTCGTCGACGAGGGCGCGACGCCGTCCGGCGTAGCGGTTGAAGAGCGTCGATTTGCCGACGTTGGGCCGGCCGACGATCGCGACGAGGGGGAGCTTGGATTCGGGCGGCATGGGGTCCGGTGGCGCGGGGAGGATTCGCCGCGAGAGTATCGCGGGGACCTGCCGCGGCAAGACGCGGTTGGGGGGCACCCTCGCGCCGCTTGACAAGCCACGCCGCCCGCCACTAGGGTGCCCTTCCGCCCACCGGGCACGCGCACCGCGCCAGAATGCGGCGGGGCGCGCGGGTCGTGAACCGGTGTCGGCAGTCGCTTGGAGGTCGGTCTTGAAAGCGAGGATTCGTCGTTCCACCGCCGCGCTGCTGGCTGCGGGCGTCGCGCTGGCTGCGGCCGGCCCGGCCGCCGCCAGCCCGGAGACACTGCGGCGCGCCGTGGGCAACATGCTGTTCGCCCCGGTCGATCTGGCGCTCTCGCCGATCGTCGCCGGCCACACCATCTACCGCAATCTCAACGACATCGACGATTCGTTGGGCGTGCGCCTGGCCTACCCGATTCCGGGATTTGCGTGGAATGTCGGGCTCCAGGTCGGCGCTGCCGCCATCCGCGAGATCGCGGGCGTGCTCGAGTTCCTTCCGGGCCTGATCCTGCTGCCCTTCGAGGCCGACATGACGCCGCTGTTCGCGCCGGCCGAGAAGGCGGACGCGCTCGTCGACGTCCCGACGCCGCCGATCGACATCAAGTTCGGCATCGATTACACGTCCGTCCCGTACTGACCCCCGGAGCGAAAGAACTCCTCCACGCGGCGGAATATCGCGTCGGGCTCGCGCGGGTCGAAGACCTCCGCCTCCGGAATGCCGCGGATCCAGGTCCGCTGCCGCCGCGCGAAGCGCCGGGTATCGCGCTGCATGGCGACGAGGGCGTTGGCCAGCGTGTCGCTGCCGGCCACGACCGGGAGGATGTGGCGGTAGCCGATCGACTGCATCGGCGGATGCTCGGGCCCGTAGCCCCGCCCGCACAGGTCCCGGACCTCGTGCAGCAGGCCCGCGTCGATCATCTCGCGGCAGCGCTCGTCGATGCGTGGATTGAGGGCCTCGCGCCCTGGATCGAGTACGAGGTGCAGCGCGCGGTAGGGCCGGTCGCGAAAGCCGTGCTGTGCGCGAAGCCGTGACGGGCTGGCGCCGTCCCGCGCCATCTCCAGCGCGCGCACGATCCGGCGCAGGTCGTTGACGTGGATGCGACCCGCCGCCGTCGGGTCGGCCTCGGCGAGGCGCCGGTGCAGGCGCGCGGGATCACCGGCCTCGACCGCCGCCCGGTGCTCCCGCTCCAGGGCCTCCCGAAACTCCGGATCCGGCGCCCCGCCGCTCACGACGCCCTCGAGAAAGACGCGGATGTACAGCCCGGTGCCCCCCGTCAGCACCACCGCCCGGCCACGGCCGTGGATCTGCAGCGCAGCCGCCCGGGCGTCGGAC
>JBHHVG010000494.1:0-2742 GCA_046754165.1 Myxococcota bacterium | reverse complement strand
CCGCCGGAGTGGGGCGTTCCGCCCTCATGGGAAAGATTCGCTGGCGCTGGGAAAGCGGGCCCCGAAAAGCGAAAATCCCACGACCCGACGGCCATCTCGCCGACACCTGGAGCGTCGCCGCGAGCACTTACAATGGATGCGCCGGCGCGGGTCGGCGATTCGCACGAAGGCGGAATCGGCCCCGGGGCGGCGAGCGCCGCCGGATCGGGACCATCGGGCGTTCGGCGAACGGCGTTTCCGGGGAACCGTCCCCGCGTCGGTGGGTCGCCCGCGAACGACCGCTCGGAGGATCGACGACGACGATGTCCAGCACCCGCAGCGGACCCCCCTGCCCCGTCTGCCGCGCGACGGCCCGCGACCTCTTCCTCGAGATCGCGGCGGCCCCGGCGCACGTGGGCGCCGTCTGGCCGGATGCCGCGTCCGCCCGCGCCTGTCCGCGCGGGGACATCTCGCTGGCGTTCTGCCACCGCTGCGGCTTCATCTCCAACGTCGCTTTCGACCCCGCGATCATCGACTACGACATCCACTACGACAACGCGCTCCACTTCTCGGCGCTGTTTCGCAGCTACGAGAAGGCGCTCGCCACCCAGCTCGTCGAGCGCCACGGAATCCGCAACAAGGACATCATCGAGATCGGCTGCGGCAGTGGTCACTTTCTCGGATTGATGTGCCAGCTGGGAGACAACCGCGGAGTCGGCTTCGATCCGAGCCACGACCCGGCGCTCGCGGATCCGAGCCTGGACGAACGGGTGTCGGTGGTGCGCGACTACTACTCCGAACAGTACGCCGACCGCACAGCCGACCTCATCTGCTGCCGCCACGTCCTCGAACACATCCCCGAGCCCGTTCCCTTCCTCACCGCCCTGCGCCGCGCCGTGGAGCAGCAGCCGGACGCGGTGCTGTACTTCGAGGTGCCGAACGCCTTCCTGGCCCTGCGCGAGCTCTCGATCTGGGACGTGATCTACGAGCACACGCTGTACTTCGTCCCAGATGTGCTCGCGTACTTGTTCCGCGCCTGCGGTTTCGAGGTCCTGGACATCCGCGAGCCCTACGATCGTCAATTCATCGGTCTCGAGGCGAAGATCGCCGCGGAGTGGGAGCCAGGCGCCACTCCTCCCCTTCCGGATCTGGGCAAGCTCGTGGACGAGGTCGGCGCCTACGGGCGCTACTTCGCGCAGAAGCGGGACGAATGGCAGGCACGCATGAACGAATTCGACGCCCAGGGCAAGCGCGTCTTCGTCTGGGGAGCCGGCGCCAAGGCCGTCAGCTTCCTGCACCTGTTGGAGGTCGCCGACCGGATTCCGGCGGTCGTCGACATCAACCCCGGAAAGCAGGGGAGCTTCATCGCCGGCGGCGGGCAGCCGATCATCGCCCCCGAGCGGCTCGCGCGCATGGACCCGGATGTCGTCGTGGTCATGAACCCGATCTACAAGGACGAGATCGCGCAGCAGCTGCGGGATCTGGGCGTCTCTCCGGAGATGCTCGCCGTCTGAGAGCGAGTGGCCCGCCGCGACGGGCCGTGAGAGGAACGAACGAGCCATGGCCATTGATCCGAGCAGCGGCGGACCCTGCCGATTCTGTGGGACCGAGCTGCGACACACCTTCGTCGATCTCGGCATGTCGCCCCTGTGCGAGAGCTTCCTCGCCGAGGAACAGCTCAACGAGCTGGAGCGCTTCTACCCACTGCACGCCTACGTCTGCCACGAGTGCCATCTGGTGCAGCTCCAGGAGTACGTGAGCCCGGAAGAGATCTTCAGCGAATACGCCTACTTCTCGTCGTACTCCAGCTCCTGGCTCGAGCACGCCCAGCAGTACTGCCTGGCGATCACCGACCGCCTCGACCTCGGCCCCGACAGCCTGGTGGTCGAACTCGCCAGCAACGACGGCTACCTGCTCAAGAACTTCGTCGAGGCGGGCATCCCGGTGTTGGGCATCGAGCCGGCCAAGAACGTCGCCGAGGTAGCCCGTGAGAAGGGCGTGCCGACGCGCGCGGAGTTCTTCGGAGAAGCCTACGCGGAGGAGCTGGCACGCGACGGCCTGCGTGCAGACCTCGTGATCGGCAACAACGTCCTCGCCCAGGTCCCGGATCTCAACTCCTTCGTCGCGGGGATCTCGATCCTCCTCGAACCGGATGGAGTCGTCACCCTGGAGTTCCCCCACCTGATCCGGACGATCCAGGGCAACCAGTTCGACCAGGTCTACCACGAACACTTCTCCTACTTCTCGTTGGTGACGGTCGAGAAGATCTTCGCCCGGCACGGCCTCGAGGTCTTCGACATCGAACCGCTGCGGACCCACGGCGGCTCGCTCCGCGTCTTCGGAAAGCGGCGGGGGCCGGCGACCCACCGGGTATCGGACGCGGTAGGCCGGGTCCGGCAGCAGGAGATCGACGCGGGCTTGCTCGAGATGGACACCTACGCCGCCTTCTCGGAGAAGGTGAAGGAGACGAAGCGGAACCTCGTGGCGTTCCTCATCGAGGCTCGGCGCGCCGGGAGTTCGGTCGCCGCCTACGGCGCCCCGGGCAAGGGCAACACCCTGCTCAACTACTGCGGCATTCGCACGGACCTGCTCGACTATTGCGTCGACCGGAATCCGTACAAGCACGGACGCTACACACCCGGCACCCACATCCCGATCTTCGATCCGAGCCGGCTCGAGGAGACCAGACCCGACACCATCCTCATCCGTCCGTGGAACCTGAAGGACGAGATCGTCGCGGCCATGAACGGCATCGGCGACTGG
>JBHHVG010000493.1:0-2756 GCA_046754165.1 Myxococcota bacterium | reverse complement strand
GCCTTCTCGCGACAAGTCGATCGCTTGGATCAGGGCACCCGCCTTGCTGAGACACTCCTGGAACTCGTACTCCGGGTCCGAGTCCGCCACCACCCCAGCGCCCGAGCGCAGGAAGATCTCACCATCGCTGATGACGAGCGTCCGGATCGCGATCGCCGTGTCCATGTTTCCCGAATAGTCGATGTAGCCAACGCAGCCGCCGTAGGGGCCGCGGCGCAGATTCTCGAGTTCGTCGATGATCTCCATGGCGCGCACCTTCGGTGCACCGGACAGGGTGCCCGCCGGAAAGGTCGCGCGCAGCAGGTCGAGCCAGTCGAACTCCGGGCGCAGGCGTCCCTGCACGTTCGAAACGATGTGCATTACGTGGCTGTAGCGCTCCACGGACGCGTATTCGTTGACGTGGACCGAGCCGATCTCCGCCACCCGCCCCACGTCGTTGCGGCCGAGATGAGCATGAGATGCTCGGCGCGCTCCTTGGGATCGGCCAGCAGCCCCTCCTCGAGGGCCGCGTCCTCTTCGGCGGTCTCTCCTCGGCGGCGCGTTCCGGCGATCGGACGCACATCGATCCTTCCGCCCTCGAGACGTACCAGGGCCTCCGGCGACGATCCGATGATGACAGGCCCCTCGCAGCGCAGGAAGAAGAGATAAGGGCTCGGATTCACCAGCCGCAGGTTGCGGTAGATGGTGAAGGGATCGACCTGGAGCGGGATGCGAAACTGCTGCGACAGCACCACCTGGAAGACATCGCCGGCTTCGATGTACTCCTTCGCTCGCTTCACGATCTCGTGGAATTCGTCGCGCTCCATGCTGCGGTGCACGTCCATCGGCGCACGGACCGGCGGACTGGTCGGAATCGGTTCGAGGGGCTCGCGCAGCTTGTGCATCGTCGCGTCGATGGACGCGACCGCGTCCGCGTACAGCTTCGCTGCATCGGCTCCGGGAGGGACTTCGACCTGCTGGATGATCAGCGCCGAATGGCGGACGTTGTCGTAGACGACGACCGTCTCCGGCAGCGAGAACCACAGGTCCGGAAAGTCGATCTCGTCTGGATTGTCGTCGGGGATCCGTTCGACGAAGCGCACCCAGTCGTAGCTGACCACGCCGACAGCGCCGCCCACGAAGCGCGGCAGCTCGAGTCCCGCCTGCGCCACCGGCTGAAAGCGGGCGAGCTTTTCCCGCAAGACCTCGAGAGGGTCCCCAGCGACCTCGAAGCGCTCGGTCTCGCCAGCCGCGGTCCACTCCACCTCGCGGCCGCGCGCCCGAAAGATGGCGCGCGATCCGGTTCCGATGAAGCTGTACCGCGCCCACTTCTCTCCGCCCTCGACGGACTCGAGCAGAAAGGAGGTCCGCCCGTCGTCGAGACGGCGAAACAGCGAGAGCGGCGTGTCGAGGTCGGCGAGGATCTCGCGGACGACGGGGATCAGATTTCCGCTCGCGGCGAGCTCTGTGAACGCTTCCCTGGAAGGGCGGTGCACCACGGCCTCGGCCGGGGAGCATACAGGTGGCGCCCCGGGGTAAAAACGCTGCAATATCGTGTTGTTATCAAACGGCCTAGAAGCCGTCAACCAAGCCGGAGCCGCCCAGCCCGGAAAGGCCCACCTGCTTCGGCCCGGTGTAGCCCATCTCCTTGCCCATCCCGAGCAGGCGGTAGATGAAGTTGAACTGGAAGCCCCTCGCACGGTCGTGGCGGGCCTCGAAGCCAGCGGCCCAGCAGCGGCACTTCGAGGTGTACTCGATGCCGCCGCGGTTGCGGATCAGCAGCGAATCCTCGAAGGAGTACCCCACTCGGCCGAAGACCGACCAGCGATCCGTGAGAACGATCCGGGAATCGAAAGAAACCTGGTTGATCCGGTTGAACTCGTCGGTGAAGTCGTCGAAGCGATTGGAGGCCTTCTTGAAGTCCTCGAAGAAGCGCGGCACGTCGCGCAGGTAGCGGTAGCTCAAGCGGACCCGGTGGCCCCGGCGGGCGCGGTAGGCGAACTGGAAGATCGCCTCGTACAGATCCGTCTCCTCCGGGTCGAAGCCGACGTTCACCCACAGCTGGGCCCCGGGGAAGGGGTAGGCCCGGCCCCCTGCGAAGATGACGCCGAAGTCGCGGTCGTCGACCCGGAACTCGTTCGACACGTAGAGGTCGGCGATCAGCCTCGGGCCGCCCTCTCCCTCCGAGCGGTAGATCCGGTTGGCGACGCCGTAGGTGACACCGTTGAATGCCGGCACGCGGTCCGCCGAGTCGAGGGTGACGTTGGAGAGATCGAGCTGGCGAACCCGCCGCTGCGGCACCGCGGTCTGGGGCACGAACATGGGCCGGGCCCACTGGTTCTGGCCCAGATCCGTGATCAGCGCGTAGCCGATGCGGGGCTCGATCACGTGGGTGGTGCCGCCCTCGAAGCGGCGCAGCAGGCGCGACTGCAGGTCCATGCGCGCCGCCAGCAGGTGGCGGAACTCGCTGCCCTGGAGCCGGGTCTTGTAGATGCTCTGGTGCCAGCCGACCTCCGGATAGGCCTCGACGAAGTTGCCGAGCCGGAAGGGGAGCCCCAGGCGCGGGAAGAGGTCGATGCGCTGACCCTCGTCCGACAGCAGCTCACCTTCCTCGAAGGTCCCGTTCCTCTCCGGCCCGCCGTTGGCGACGAAGTCGTCGCGGTTGGGGTCTGCGGCGCCCGGGAAGCCGCGCTCGCTCGAACTCGGAATCCCGTCGATCCCCGTGTCGATGAACGAGCGGTTCAAGGTATAGGCCGGGTCGAGTCCGTCGTACTTGT
>JBHHVG010000492.1:0-2764 GCA_046754165.1 Myxococcota bacterium | reverse complement strand
GCCACATGTAGGTGAAGGGCTGCCACAGGTACCCCTGCTGCCACACCAGGTAGGGACGCACCGAGCAGTAGTCGCTCAAGCCAGGCACGGTGAACTGACCGATGAAGACCGCGAGATTGGCGATGATCAGGTACTGGATCACCGGCGGGGTCATCGGCGGGCCGAGGCCCGCGGCGGGTCGCTGTCCACGTCCGTACACGCTTGCGGTTCTCCTCTGTGGCAGATGACGAGATCGTCGGGCACTTCCGGACGACTCACGGTCCGGATGGTTGCGCTGACGCTCCTGCCCAAAGGCCGGCGGGACGGGCGCGATTTCCCACGGAGCCATGACAGCGTAAGCAGTCTAAGTCCCTGCGTCAACGTCGGTATTTGCTGGTGCCAGGGCCTCTAGCGCGGCCCCGGCCGGGCCCGCCGCCAGACCCGAGAGGTCGATCACGGGCAGGTCGAGGGAGAGTTCGCCGGCCAGCTCGGCCAGGCGCTCGCGGCAGTGCGCGGCGTCGCCGAGCACCAGGGCCGGGCGGATCTCGGCGTCCGGGATTCCCCCGAACCAGGGGTTCCAGCTGCGGAATTCCCGGAGTGCCTGCGTGGCGCCCGGGTGCGGGTCGGGCCGTGTGAAGAGCCACTGGGAGCGCCGGATCTCGCCCGGATCCCGGCCCCGCTGGTGGCAGGCCTTGTCCAGCTGCTCCGCGGCGCGGCGCACACGCGCGCCCACCGCCGGCAGGTTGACGTCCCACCAGTCGGCGTGGACGGCGACCTGCTCCAGCATGCGGGGGGACCGGGCCGCGATCGTGATGGGGATCCCCCCGCTCGCGGGCCGCGGGCGCACCCGCGCGTCGCTGAGCTGTACGTAGCGGCCCGCCAGGGTTACCGACTCGCCGCTCCACAGGTGGCGCAACGCCGTCAGCGATTCGCCGAGCCAGCGGATCCGCTCGCTGGCGGGCAGCCTGCGCAGCCCGAAGCGCTCGTCGTTCGGGCGGTCGCCGATCGAGATGAAAAAGCGCAGCCGGCCCGGGGCCATGCGCTCGATCGTCGCCACCGACTGGGCCAGGTGTGCGGCGTTCCAGTAGTGGACCACCCGGATCGAGCCGATCTCGATGCGGCGCGTCTGCGCCAACAACGCGGTCGTCACCGTCCAGCCGTCGAGCACGTCCCGCCGGCTGTTCGAGTCCAACATCGAGACGTCCCCGTCCACGAAGGCGGCGGCGTAGCCGAGTTCCTCCGCCCTCTGCACCAGGGACAGCAGCGTCTCCCACGGGTGGAGGTGCCACGTGAAGGCAACGCCGAGCTTCACGACATCCGCCCCACGAAGCGGTCTGCGTGGAGCAGCGCCAGTGCGGTCTTGGCGTCGTTGATCTCGCCGGACCAGACCCGGGCGAGCGCGTGGTCGAGGGACATCGGGACGAGCTCGATGATCTCGTCGTCCTCGGGCCGCGGCGGCACGGGGCTGAGGTCGAAGCCGGCGAAGAGGTGGATCTTCTCGTCGCAGAATCCCGGGGTCGTCCAGATCCAGCCCAGCGTCTCGAGGCGGGCGCAGCGCTGACCGGCCTCCTCGCGGAGCTCGCGGTGGGCGCAGTCCGCCGGCGCCTCGCCATCGTCGAGCTTGCCCGCGGGCACCTCGAGGATCATCCCCCCGGCGGCGTGGCGGTGCTGGCGGATCAGCAGCACCTCGCGCTCCGACAGAAACGGAACCACCGCCGAAGCTCCCGGGTGACGCACTACGTCGAGGTCGAGGAGCGTTCCGTTGGGGAGCGTGACGCGGTCGGTCGTCACCCGCACCGGGAAGCCCCTGCGCACGTGATCGTCCGATGTTTTGCCCGTGTCCGACATCCATGACCCTTGCGCGCGCCTCGGTTCCACCCGAGAGTAGCCAGCACCCGACGGGCTGCCCACGAGGTGCCGCCATGGCGAAACGCGAAGAACGTGCCGTGACCATTCCGCTCGAGGGCGGCGAGCTCGCTCTCGACGGTCTGTACATCGCGGGCGAGGACACCGACGCAGTCGGCGTCGTCGTCGCGGCGCCCCACCCGCTCTACGGCGGCAGCATGGACTCGCCCGTCGTGAACGAGATCGCCTACGCCGCGCGCGAAGCGGGGCTGGCGTCGCTGCGCTTCGACTGGCGCGGCGTCGGCGCGAGCGGCGGCGCCGCGAGTGGAGACGCCGCCGCCGCCGCCGCCGACTACCGCGCCGCGCTCGACCACCTCACCGCGACAGTGTCCGGCGCCGTCTGCGCCGCCGGCTACTCCTTCGGTGCGGCGGCGGCCGTGCGCGCCGCCGCCGGCGAGCCCCGCGTGCGCCGTCTGCTGCTGCTGGCGCCGCCGCCGGCGTTCCTCGATCGCGAGGCGCTGGCGGCGTTCGGTGGCGAGGTGTGCGTCGCGGTGGGCGCCGAAGACGCGCTGGCCCCGGCAGCGGAGCTCGAGGAGATCGTCGCGTCGCTCCGACGCGGGAAGTTCCAGTCGATTCCCGAAGCCGATCACTTCTTCGGCGCCGGCCTGGCGGCCGTCGGTCGCTTCGCCCGGGAGTCGCTCGCGCACTAGAAGCCCGGCCGGACGCCCGAGGAGACGTCGGCGTACCTCACGCGGGGTGCTTCCTTGGGTCCCGCGCCCGGCTAGGCGCCGGCGTCCCCGGCGGCGCAGGGCAGCCAGACGCGAAACTCGGCGCCCCCGCCGTCTGCGCCGGTCACGGCGACGCTCCCGCCCGCCCCGTCGACCAGGCGCCGGGTGATCGCGAGCCCGAGCCCCCCGGCGCCGCTGGAACGCGTGGTGAA
>JBHHVG010000491.1:0-2776 GCA_046754165.1 Myxococcota bacterium | reverse complement strand
GGGGGGCGTAGCCCTGGTAGGCGAGCACGTCACACAGGCCGCGACGGATCGCCTCCTCGTCTTCGACCACCAGGATGGCCCGCTTCTCGTCCCGATCCACCATTCCCGCCTCGTTCGATCCGTACATCGAGGGTAGGTCGCTGCCCGGCGCCCGTCTGTAAAGCGATTGTAAAGCGCCGGGGTGCGTCTTTACCGGAGATTGATCGCCCCGACTGCCGAACTGCCGTACCCGTTCGAGAGTCAATCGACCGCGGCGTTTCGCGGCTTGAACGGAGAACCGAGATGAAGAACCACGAACGACTCACGCCTTCCCGAAGAACGGCCTTTCTCGCCGTCGGTCTGCTGCTGGGCGCCACGCTCGCGATCGGCGCCGCGACCCACGGTCGGGGCCCGGATCCGAACGGAGGCAGCGCTGCGCGGCGCACCTCCAGCAACGGCGCCGTGTCCGTGTCTGCCCGTCTCGACCGGACGGCCGTCCTCGCCGGCGGCGAAGGGCTCGTCCGCATGGAGATCGCTCTCGACGCCGTGCGGCAAGACAGCGCTGCGCCCCACGAACGGTCCGCGGATCTCGTCGTCGTCCTCGACCGCTCCGGCTCGATGAACGGACAGAAGATCCGCGACGCGAAGAACGCAATCCGGCAGCTCATCGCGAGGCTGGGCCCGGAGGATCGCTTCGCCCTGGTCGCGTTCTCCTCCCGCTCCGAGACCCTCATTCCCCTCACGTCCGCAGGCGACGCGTCCAGCGAACGCTGGCGCTCCGTGGTCGCTGGGATCCACGCCGGCGGCGGCACGTTCATGGCGCCGGGACTGGCCACGGGCCTCGGTCACCTCGAGGCAGGGCGCACACCCGGCCGCTCGTCGCGCGCGATCGTGATCTCGGACGGGCTCGCCGCAGAGCCCCCGGAGCTGCTGCGCTCCTGGGCCGCGCGAGCGGTGCCGGGCGAGTACAGCGTGTCCACCGTGGGCGTCGGCGACGACTTCGACGAGCAGCTCATGTCCTCCCTCGCCGACGCGGGCACCGGGAACTACTACTTCCTCGAGAACGCCGACGCCCTGGCGGAGGTCTTCGCCGCCGAGTTCGAGACGGCCCGGGAGACCGTCGCCTCCGCGGTGACCGTGACGATCGAGCCGGGGCCCGGCGTTCGGGTCGCCGACGCGGCGGGCTACCCGCTCGAGCGGGAGGCCGGCATCGTGCGCTTCCGTCCCGGCACGCTCTACGCGGGCCAGAAGCGGCGGGTGTGGGTCAGCCTTCGGGTGCCCACGACGGCCGGGAGCGAGGCCCTGATCCGCTCGCTGCGGGTCGACTACACGGATCGAGGGGAGAAGCAGCGCCTGTCCGTCGACGACCTGCCCCCGATCGCCTGTGTCGAAGACGAGGACCGCTTCTTCGCCAAGCTCGACGCCGGAGCCTGGGCGGAGTCCGTCGCGGTCGAGGAGTACAACCAGCTGCGACAGAGCGTCGCCGGGCTGGTGAAGGCAGGGCGCAAGACGCGGGCGCTGGGCCACATCGCCGATTTCAAGCGCCGCAACACCGCGATCAACGAAGTGATGGCGTCGCCCGCGGTCGCCTCCCAGCTCCGGGCGGCCGACGCGCTCGAGGACGAGGTCGCCGAGTCCTTCCGCGGCCCGGATGCCGAGCGAAAGCAGATCCGCCTCGGCAAGACGCTCCACGCCCAGGGAACGCTGGAACGGCGCAAGGGAAGCCGCAAGTGATCCGCCCCCCTCACCACAGGAGAACCCCATGGCCCTTCGATTCACCCACCGACTGACGCGCCTCATCCGGGCGGATGCCCACGGAATCATCGAGTCCCTGGAGGACCGCAGTCTGCTGCTGAAGCAGCATCTGCGCGAGGCGGAGCTCGAGCTGCAGCGCAAGCGCGCGCGCGTCGCGGCGCTCGGCGAAGAGGAGACGCGGCTCGCCGACAACGCCGCGCGCCTCGAACGCGCCGTCGCGGCGCTCGACGAGGACACCCGGCTCGCGCTCGAGGGTGAGCGCGAAGATCTGGCCCGTTTCGCCCTCCGCAAGCTGATTCCGAAGCGCTGCGAGGCCGAAGCCACCCGCGGCCGTATCGAGGAGATCCGCGCCGAACGGGACCATTTGGCTCCCACGCTGGCCGCCCAGGAAGCCCTGTTCGACGAGCTGCGCGACCGCATCCATCAGCAGCTCGCGCTCGAGGCCCGCGCGGGCGATTCGCTGCCCGCCCGCGCGGAATCGCGAGCGGCCGAGGAAGAAGTAGAGATGGAGCTGCTGCGTCGGAGCCGGACCGTTGGAGGAAACTCGTGATGCGTTGGAACGACTTTGGTCGCAGCCTGGTCTTCGGCGCCAGTGCCGCCGCGGGCGTCGTGCCCTTCACACTGGTCGCCGCTCCCCCGCTCGGTTGGAGCAGCGCCCTCGCCGCCTACGCGGTGCTGTGCAGCGCGGTCTACCTCGTCGGTCTCGGGCCGAATGTGCGCCGCGGTGCCACGGCGGCGCTGCTCGCCGGCGCCCTCGGCAGCGCGGCCTGGGGGATCGCCCCATCCCCGCGCGACGCCATTCTCGCGGCAGCGCTGGTGCTCGCACTGTGCCGCAGCGGCCTGCTCTACCGGGCGCGGTTCGCGAGGGCCCTCGCCCTCGAGGGGGTGCTGGGGGTGGCCGCCCTCGGACTCGCCGGTCAGCTGCTCTCCGGCTCCACCTTCTCGGCGGTGCTGGCGGTCTGGTCCTTCTTCCTGGTGCAGAGCGCCTTCTTCCTGGTCGGCGGCATCGAAGTCCGCAGCGAGCCCGCACCGGACCTGGATC
>JBHHVG010000490.1:0-2786 GCA_046754165.1 Myxococcota bacterium | reverse complement strand
GCAGCCGTGGCGACGCCGATCGGGAACATGATCACCACCGCGGCGTTGTGGTGGAGCATCTCCGCCATCACGAGCGTCGCGAGGTAGACGAGCGCCAGGGTCGCGTGGGGGCCGAGGGCGCCGGCGGATTCGAAGAGCAGGCCCGCGATCGCGGCTGCCGCTCCCGTCTTCTGCATCGCGAGGGCGATGCCGAAGCCAGCACCGATGATGATGAGGATTGACCAGTCGATGCTGCCTCGCGCAATTCGCGCGTCGATGCAACGCGTGATGATGAGGGCGCCCGCCGCCAGGAAGGCCGCCACCGAGATGGGGTACGGGCCCACCGTCGCGGCCAACACCATCGCGGCGAGCAGGGCGATGGCGACCCAGGCGCGGTCATAGCGGGGGCGCTCGCTGTCGGCGATCTCGCTCACCAGGTAGAAGTCGGGGCTGTTGCGGTGGGCGCGCAGGAAGCCCGGTGCGCCCTGCATCAGCAGCGTGTCCCCGGCCTCGAGGACGATCCTGCCGATCTTCCCCGGCACCGTCGAACCGTTGCGGTGGACCGCGATGACCGCAGCGTCGTACACCGTCCGAAAGTTCGAATCGCGGATGCTGCGCCCAACCAGGGGCGACGACGGCGAGACCACGGCCTCGATCAGGCGGTGGTTCCGCTCGTTCGGCGCGGGCTCCTCGTCGTCCGTGGCGGGCACGAGGCCGCGAATGCGCTGTAGCTCGACGATCGTCGATACCACGCCGGCGAAGACCAGGCGGTCGCCGTTGCGGATCAGGTTGTCCGGAGACACCGGCGTGATGATGCGGCCTGCGCGGTCGATCTCGACGAGGAAGAGCCCCGGCAGGTGTCGCAGCCCGGCCTGCTCGATGTTCTGTCCGATCAGCGGGCAATCGGACTCGACGATCATCGTGGCGGTGTACTCGCGCCGGTGCTCGCCGAGATGCTCGCTCGGCTCCTGGCGAATCGGCAGCAGGCGCGGTCCGATGAACTGGAGGTAGAGGATCCCCGCGAGCGCCAGCGGCAGGCCCACCGGGGCGAGCTCGAAGAACCCCATCTTGACCATGCCGGCATCGAGCATCAGGCCCGCGACCGCGAGGGTGGTGCTGGTGCCGATCACCGTGGTCGAGCTGCCGAGGATGGAGGAGTAGCTGAGCGGAATCAGGAAGCGGCTGGGCGACAGGCCGCGCCGGCGCGCCCAGTCGATCACCGTTGGCGCCATCATGGCCACGATCGGGGCGTTGTTCAAGAAGGCGGAGAGCACGGCCACCGGCGAACAGATGCGCGCCAGGCCGCTGCGCTCACTGCGGGCCCGGCCCAGCAGGCGCCCGACCGTCATCTCGAGCGCGCCGGTATCGCGCAGACCGGCCGATACCACGAAGAGTGCGCCGATGGCGGCCAACGCCGGGTTGGCGAATCCGAGGAACGTCTCTTCCGGAGTGAGGATGCCCGCGGCGGCGATGGCGGAGAGCGCCGCCATCATCACGATATCGGGCGCGGCGACCTCCCGCATCATCGCGGCGAGTGCGAGGAGTACGACGGCGATGGTGAACCAGCCTTCCCAACCCACTGCCGCGGCACGATACAACAACATTCGTCACACTGTCCGCATCGTGGTTCCCAGTAGAGCGGCCGGTCATCCCGTCGAGCCCTTCTCCGAGAAGGGCTTCTATCTCGCGGAATTCCGCGGGCGGACGCTCGCCCTGTCGGTGCGCGCCGAAGAGCTGCGGACGCCGACCGCCCTGCACGAGGTGCTGGTCGAACTTGCCGCCAATGCGACGCGCATCGTCTTGATTTCGACGGACGAGAGGGTGTTCGAAGCGCTTCCGGAGACACCGGTGCTGGCCGCCGAATCCGCGGGCCTCGAGGGCGCCATCTGGCGCGCGCTCCAGAAGTCGGGCCGCGTCGGCGTCCGCGTCGGCGACGCCGAGGCCTTCGCGGCGGTGAGCGCGCGCCTCGCCCTGCGGTTGCGGGTGATGAAGCTGGTCTGGATCGAGGGTGTCGGCGTGCTGCGCGATGACCAGGGCCGGCGCCTGGCCTTCGTCGACCTCGAAGAGCTGCGCGCCATCCTCCGCGACGGCCTCTCCGACGGCGACGTCCTCGACACCACCACCCTCGGCGAGTTCGAGGCGGCGCTCGCGGCGGGCCTGCCCGCGGTGAACCTGTGCTCGCTCGGCGGTCTCGCCGACGATCTCTTCACCTACCACGGCTCCGGGACGCTCTTCTCCCGGGAACGCTACGTCGAGGTGCGGGCGCTCGGCGTCGACGACTTCGCCGCCGCCGCCGACCTGATCGCTCGCGGCGTCGCCGAGGGCTACCTCGCGCCGCGCTCACCGGACGACGTCGAGCGGGTGCTCACCAACGGCTTTGGCGCGTTCGTCGAGGGCCGCCACCTGGCGGGCATCGGAGCGCTGCTGCGCCACGATTCGTCGAAGATCGGCGAGATCGCGTCTCTCTACACGCTGACGCGTTTCCTCGGCGAGGGCATCGGCGCACACCTGGTCGAGCACGCCTGCGAATGCGCCCGCGCACAGGGGTGTGGCGCGGTCATCGCCGTGACCACGTCGGAACGCGTGCAGGGCTTCTTCGAGCGGAACGGCTTCTGCCGCGCCGACGCGGAGCAGATCCCCGCGGAGAAGTGGCGCGGCTACGACCCGGAGCGACGCCGCCGGGCGCGCTGCCTGATCCGCGACCTCACGGGCTGAGGCCCGGCGCTCGCGCCGGGGAGGGTGGGGCGGAGCGGCCGTAGAGGCCACTCCGCCCATCGATCCGGCGCCGGAGCTCCGGGGGGGTGGCT
>JBHHVG010000489.1:0-2788 GCA_046754165.1 Myxococcota bacterium | reverse complement strand
CTTCCGCGCCCTCCGCGCCCTCGGCGCCCGCGCCGGTGCCGCCCGAACCCCGGTCCGTCACCAGGATGTCGCCGTCACTCTGCACGGCGACGCGTCGCAGGCTCTTGAAGTCGACCGACAGCAGGATCGTTTCCTGCGTGCCGGCGGCGATGTCGATGCGGTACAGGCCCGGCAGCCCTGGTGCGAACGCGAAACGGTCGGCCACCACCAGCGTGCCGTCCGGGTCGCGGGCGAGGCCGACGGGAAAGTCGATGCCGGTGAGTTGAAACTCGACGGAGGCGTCGAGGGTCACCGGATCGATCCGCAGGATCTGGCCGAGGATGGCCTCGATGACCAGCACGTCTCCGTTGGCTTCGTCGAGGAGCACCGAGGCGGGCTCGGGGAAGGGGCTGCCCCCGAAGGTGTAGTTCAGCGCCGGCGGCGGGGCGGTGCCGGTGAGCGGGTCGATCCGCAGCAGCTGGTCGAAGAAGGTGTCCGCCACGTACAGCAGCCCTTCGGGCGAGGCCGCCGCGCCGCGCGGGCTGAGCACTCCGGAGGCGATCGTCTGCCGCTGTCCGCTGACCGGGTCGACCTTCACGATCTCGTCGTCGAGGATGTCGAGGACGATGATGTCGCCTTCCTGGAGCGGCACACTCAGCTGGGCCGCCGCCGGGGGCGCCGCCGCCGCAGTGCCCAGGCACAGTGCGCCCAGGAGCGCCGCCAGTTGCTGATTCCGCAAGCCTTTCCCCAAGTTGCGATCGGACCGGATGGCGCAGCGGCATTCACCGCGCAAGATCCGCGGCGCCGTGGGCTTCGCGGATCTTGCGCTGCGCCCCCACGAAGATGTCGAGTCGGACCATAACCTACTGAAAGAACAAGAGAATCGCCAGAATTCGGGCTTGTCACCCGCCGGGCCGGCCAGTAGAATTCGGGCAATCCGATCGCCGCGGCGTCCCGTTCGGGGGGGGGCGCGATGCGCGCGATTCCCGACAGCGCCGGAGCGTGGAACAGGGAGAGAAGGCTTGAGGCCGCACAGCCCCCTGGGCCGGCAGGTCGGCCGCCGCGCCCGCCGCGTGCTCGCGTGGCTCGGCCTGGTCGCCGCCGGCTGGGTCCTGCCCGCGGGCTCCGCCGCGGCCCTGCCCGTGCTCGCGGTGCTGCCGTTCCAGGTGCACAGCGCCCATTCGCTCGACTACCTGGGCGCCTCCCTCGCGAACCTGCTCCGCACCCGGCTCGAGGCCAGCGGGCAGGTCGCGGTGGTCGACGCGGCCCGGGTGAAGGAGCGCGTCGCCGGCGCCGCCGTCGCGGCCTTCTCCGCCGCGGACCTGCGCGCCGTCGCCGGCGATCTCGCGGCGGAGTTCGTCGTCACCGGAAGCCTCACCGAGCTCGCCGGCCGCTTCAGTCTCGACATCCGCGTGCTGCCCGCGTCGCCGGCCGGTCGCTCCCGGACGATGGTCACGACCGCCGATCGCGAGGACGAGCTGCTGACGCGCGTGAACGAGCTGGCGGACCGCCTGCTCGGAGAGATCGCCGGCGTGGCGCCTTCGCGGGTGGCGGCCGTGGAGGTGATCGGCGCCGCCGAGCGCACGGAGCAGCTGGTCGCGTCGCTGCTCACCCAGGTCGGCCTGGACTACGACCCGGTCGTCGTGCGCGACGACCTCGACCGCCTGCGCAGCGATCCCGAGATCGTCTCGGCCAGCTCGGAAACCGAACGCGGAAAAGAAGGTGTGCGGGTGCGGTTCACGGTCGTCCGCTCGCAGGACATCCTGGCTCCGGCGCCCGCCGGGGCGACCGCGCGGCGCGTCAGCGAGGTCGTCGTTCGCGGCAATCGCCGCATCGAGTCCGACGCCATTCGCGCGCGCATCGGCACGACGCCTGGCGGCCCCTACCGCCCGTCCCAGATCGCCAAGGACGTGCGCCAGATCTACGCCCTCGGCTTCTTCCGCAACGTCCGGGTGCTGACGGAGGACGCTCCGGGCGGCGGCCGCATCGTGATCTTCGACGTCGAGGAGAATCCCGTCGTGCGCCAGATCTCGATCTCGGGCAACGAGAACATCGACGGCGAGAAGATCCGCGACATCCTGACGCTGACCATGGGCTCCGCCCTCGACTACCCGCTGCTCTTCGAGAACCGGGCCCGCATCCGGGAGCTCTACAAGGCCGAGGGCTACTACCTCGCCGAGGTGGAATACGAGATCGAGACCCTCTCCGAAGCCTCTGTCGCGATCCACTTCGAGGTGGACGAGAACCAGAAGCTCAAGCTGCGCGACATCGATTTCGTCGGAAACGAGGCCTTCTCGGACCGCGAGCTCCGCGACGGCTTCAGCACGAAGACGTGGCATTGGTGGTCGTATGCGACGTCGTGGTTCGACCGCTCGGGGACGTATTCGGTGCCCCTGTTCATCCAGGACCTGCGCTCCGTCGAGAGGAAGTACACGGACTCGGGCTATCTCCAGGTGAACATCCAGCCGCCGCACGTCGTCCCGAGCGCAGACGGCTTGAGGGTCACCGTCACGATCGAGGAGGGCCTGCAGTTCCGGGTCGGAGCGCTGGACATCGCCGGCGACAACACCGTCGATATCGACGGGCTCCGGGAGCTGCTCCAGCTGCGGGAGGGGGACGTGTTCAGCCGCACCGCCCCCACCGAAGACGTCGCGTCGCTGACCGAGCACTACACCAATCGCGGCTTCTACTTCGCCAACGTCTCCCCGCTGTCGAATCTGTCCGACGCCGATCAGACCGTCGACGTCATCTTCCAGGTGAAGAAGGGGCCGCTGTACTTCGTCCGCAACGTGAACATCGACGGCAACAC
>JBHHVG010000488.1:0-2805 GCA_046754165.1 Myxococcota bacterium | reverse complement strand
CACCAGGGGCGTTGCATCGCCCAGGTGGAGACGGCAACGACCCCACGCGAGACCGTGCTCGAGTGGATCGTGCGCGGCGAACGCTAGTTCGCGGCGCTCGCGACCGGCCGCACGAAGATCGGGGACGACCAGGCGCGCTCGCGGATCGGCGAGAGGCAGTCGTCGTCCGCCGGAGTCCGATAGCCTCCGTGGCACGGCGCCGTGCGGACGGCGTTTCCCGCGGAGTCGAATTCCGTGCGGAGGTTCGCCGCGTTGATCGCCGGAGTGGGTGTCTGGATCGCGCGCACGTAGTACACCGCGGGGCGCCCGGAGGCGGCGTACTCCGGATCTTCGAACTGGACGACGCAGCCGCCGGGTTCTCCGTCGCACACGAACCGTCGCCAGGGGTCGTCGATCAGCGAAGCCGGTGCCTCGTCTGGACGGATCTGCGGCCGGACCCGCACGATCTCGATGGCCTCGATCGGGTGGCGCTCGTCGCCCGGGTGATAGCACTCGCCCCGACAGAGCCGCTCGAGGCGCTCCGGTGACAGGCCGCTGTGGGCATCCGGCGGGCAGCCAGGCAGCTGGACGAAGGCGCCGGCGGCTCGCACCTGGAAGAGCGGCGTGTCGGTCTGTACCACCGCGCTGCCCATGGGGGTCGTGCCGTCCGGCCCATTCACGAGGTCGAACCACAACAGGATGCGGGGGCCGCTGGTACCGTAGACCTCGCGCCGCATCAGCGCATTCCAGATCGCGCGGCGATCTCCGCCGTCGGCGTGGACCGCGACGAGACCGCCCGGGAACATGAAGCTCGCGCCGCGCTCGACGTCGAGCAGGTTCACGAAGCCGAGACCTTCGGCGCGGGACGGTTGGGCGCGGCGCGGATCCTGTTGGCGTCCGACCGCGTAGGGCCGCACGATTCGCTCGACCAGGGGCGATGCCAGGCCGCGCGCGTCGGTCATCATCGTTCGTGCGTACTGCTTGTAGCCCGTGCCGGGTCGACCTGTGTGATTGTCGCTGGAGCCGATGAAGCCCCAGCGGTACCGGCGCGGAGGGGCCGCCGGGTCCGCGTCGTCGAAGGATGACACCGCGAGGCTGTATTGGGCGGTCTGGCGCGGTCTCGGGTTCGCCACTGGCTTGAAGCAGTCGCGGCACTGGTCGCAGTCGAGCCAGTCTTCGGGGCGCGCGTCCGGGAACACCCGGTGGGGCGACGTGCCGGCGGCCAGGGCCAGCTGTCGCGCTTCCCGCACCCGCGCCTCGCACTCCTCGGCCGGAAGGTCGCCGCAGCGTGCGCGCACGATCTCCCCCGCGCGCCAGCAGCAGGGCAGGAAGTCAGCCGTCGGCTCCGGACACTGCGGCGCGCCGTCCGCGCCGATCCGTCTCTCCGCCGCTTCGCGGTACTCCTCGCCGTTGCCGTGTCCCGAGAAGATCTCCACCAGCCGCTCGCCGTTCGGGTGATTGCCGTCGGCCAGATCGTTCGCGAGGTCCGCTCCCGGCGGAGCGTGGACTCCCCATGCCAGGCCGTGGGGAATCACCAGGTGATCGAGGCCCCACCGCGAGAGTCGGGCCTCGAGCTCCGCCGGAGTGCTCGCGTTCTCGCGGCAATCGACGGGCAGCTGCCGTGGGTCGACGCCGCGTTCGCAGTCTGGGATCTCGGTGATCTGGCGAATCTGCCACAGGAAGTCGGCGGCGTCGCCGAGGCCGAGCGGTCCGAGCTCTTCGAGGCCGCGCACCAGCCACATGGCCCGGGCGCGGTCGGTCGTGCCGTCCGGCAGCGCGGTGATCGGGCGCGTGGGGAGCTCGTCATCCGCCAGACCGGGGAAGATCACGTTGCGGTGGCCGTGATGGCGTTCGGGGGTATCGCCGGTCTGGGTCCACTCCCACCCCACGAACGCGACGAGGTCCGGGTGCTCGCTGTCGCCGGCCAGGGCGTTGCACTGGCGGATCGACTCGATGGTCTCGCGCCAGCGAGCCGGAGTGAGTCCTTCGGCGTGGTCGTTGATCGAGAAGAAGTCGAGAGTGGCGCAGTGCCTGGCAAAGTCGCATGCGTCGGCGGGAGGATGGGCACCCTCGCCGCCGAAGAGCGGCAACGCGTACAGGAAGGCGTCGACGGAGAAGGTCGAATGGACGTGAAGGTCGCCGAACAGCACCTGCCGTGCCGGTGCGTCTCCGCCGGGGGCCAGCCACGACGCCGACTGGGCGACCCGCGCGCGAGACTCGGCCACGGACGCGGCCGAGCGCTGCCTCCCGCGGATCTCGCCCGCAGAGCGGTCGTGCTCGCCGGAGAGCGCCACGGCGGCGATGGCAGCCAGCAGCAAGGCGGCGGCGACCCATGCAGTTCGCCTCGGCATGAGACCGGATTCTAGGCGATTCGAGGCCAGCAACCGCATCGCTTCGACCACCGGCCCTGACGGCGCCACGCGCGCTGCGGGCCGGCGGATCCTGCCCTATACCTAGGGTGTTCGATCGACAGCGATGTGGCGTCTCCGCGTGCCGGGGCGCCTCCTTTCAGGGCTCGTGCTGCGCCCCATCCAACCGGAGAGGAATTCATGAAGGCTCTCGTGACCTCGGAGAACGAGAAGTGCTCCGTCGAAGAAGTTTCGCTCGATCCCCCCAAGGCCGGGGAACTCAAGATCAAGATGGCGGCCACCGGAGTGTGCCGCTCCGATCACTCGGTGATCACCGGCACGCTTCGCTATTTCCAATGCCTAGTCGCCACCTCGCAGACCCTCCCCAACGTCCTCGAGACGATCGACCCAGGAGCCGACGGGCACGTCGTCGTGCTCCTCGACCGCCTCGAAACCTTGGCTGAGCTCAAGAAGCAGC
>JBHHVG010000487.1:0-2813 GCA_046754165.1 Myxococcota bacterium | reverse complement strand
CCTGGCCCCCGGCGAGGTCGGCGAGCGGCTGTGGACGCGCATCCGCCGCGCCGCGCCCGCGAGCCCGAAGCCAGCGGTACGCCGAGATCTGCGCGGCAGCCGGGAATCCGGTCATTCTGGCGCCGTCGGTGGGGAGATGTGACTCGAGGTCACGGCTTTCGCCGGTTGCTGGGGTCATGCAGCCGTCGACCCCGGCCACGAACGCGCCGAGGATGGGCCCGCCCACCGATTGACATCCGAATCATTCCGGTGGATCGTTCCACTCCGCCGCCGGATCCGCCGACCCGCGAGCGACTTCCACACAGAATCCCCAGTGATTTCAAAGGCCGGAGTCCCCAACCCATGAATTTCGATTTTTCGGACGACCAGAAGCTTCTGCAACACACCGCCAAGGAATTCCTCGCCGAGCACGCGCCTCTGAGCGTGTGCCGGGAGATCCTCGAATCCGATACGCCGTACTCGCAGAGCCTGTGGAAGGGGGCGGCGGAGCTCGGCTGGCTCGGGACGGTGATCCCCGAGCAGTACGGCGGCGCCGGCTTCGGGCACCTGGAGCTCGCCGTGGTTGCCGAGGAGGTCGGCCGGGCGCTGGCTCCCATTCCCTTCTCGTCGAGTGCCTACCTGGCGACCGAGGCGATCCTCCGGTACGGCAGCGACGAGCAGAAGCACGAGCACCTTCCGCGCCTGGCGTCCGGCGAGTGCATCGGGACGTTCGCCATCGGCGAGAAACCCGGCCAGAATGGCGTCGAGCAGTCGGAGGCGCGCTGCGAGAACGGCCGCCTCAGCGGCGCGAAGGTTCCCGTCACCGATGGTGGGGCGGCGGACCTCGCGGTGGTCGCCGCCCAGGGCGACGGCGGCCTCTCGCTCTACCTCGTGTCTCTCACCGGCGACGGCGTCGAACGCACCGCGATCCGCTCCTTGGACCCCAGTCGTTCGGCGGCGCGGTTGGTCTTCGACGGAGCGCCGGCGCAGCTGCTCGGTGAGGCCGGAAAGGGCGCCGAGATCGCCGACGCCATCCTCGACCGTGCGGCGGTGCTGTTGGCCTTCGAGCAGCTGGGGGGCGCATCACGGGCGTTCGAGATCACGCGGGAGTTCGTGCTCGAGCGCTACGCCTTCGGTCGGCCGATCGGTTCGTTCCAGGGCATCAAGCACCGGCTGGCGGACCTGTGGTGCGAGATCGAGCTCGCCCGCTCGAACTGCTACTACGGCGCCTGGGCCCTCAGCAACGAGGACGAGGCCCTCGGCGTCGCGGCCTGCCTCGCCCGGGTTCAGGCCAGCAAGGCCTTCGACCTGGCCGGCGTCGAGATGATCCAGCTCCACGGTGGTGTCGGCTACACCTGGGAGTACGACTGCCACCTCTTCTACCGGCGCGCCCGCTGGACGGCAGTCGCCCTCGGCAACTCGGACAGCTGGCGCGAG
This sequence comes from Myxococcota bacterium, assembly GCA_046754165.1. Lineage (GTDB taxonomy): Bacteria > Myxococcota_A > UBA9160 > UBA9160 > SMWR01 > JAFDEI01. Next base: position 1,397 of record JBHHVG010000487.1, on the reverse strand, counting down.
AAGCTGATCTCGCGCCTTGAAGCCAAGCGAGCCGCCTGAATCGAACCCCTATCGCGTCCGCGCGACGCGCAGAGAGGATCCATCATGGACTTCAACGACACCCCCGAAGAAGCGGCCTTCCGCGCCGAAGCCCGCGCCTGGCTCGAGGCCAATGCCGAGCCCAAGTCTCCCGGAGACACGACCGGCGTCGATCTCGGCGAGCGCGCCGACGAGGCGACCATCCAGGCCGCCAAGGCGTGGCAGAAGAAGAAGGCCGACGCTGGCTGGGCCTGCATCACCTGGCCGAAGGAGTACGGCGGCCGCGGCGCCACCTCGATCCAGAGCGTGATCTGGGGTCAGGAGGAGGGCCGCTTCAAGACGCCGCCGGCGATCTTCGGGATCGGCCACGGCATGTGCGGGCCGACGGTGATGTCCCATGGAACCGAGGAGCAGAAGGCGCGCTGGATTCCCAAGCTGCTCAGCGGCGAGGAGATCTGGTGCCAGCTCTTCAGCGAGCCCTCGGCGGGTTCCGATCTCGCGGGCCTGCGCTCGACCGCTGTGAGGGAAGGCGACGACTGGGTGGTCAACGGCCAGAAGATCTGGACCACCGGGGCCCAGTTCAGCGACTGGGGAATCCTGGTGTTGCGGACCGACGCGAACGCCGTGAAGCATGCCGGCCTGACGTACTTCGTGGTCGACATGCACTCCCCGGGGATCACCGTGAAGCCCATCCACCAGATCAACGGCGGCACCGGCTTCAACGAGGTGTTCTTCGACGACGTGCGGATCCCCGATGAGAACCGGCTCTCCGAGGTGGGCAACGGCTGGGCCGTGGCCATCACGACGCTGATGAACGAGCGCGCCTCGATCGGCGCCGGCGGCGGTGGGCGCTCGGGCTTCAACGAGCTCTTCCGTCTCGCCGAGGAGCTGGAGATCGACGGCGTGCCCGCCATCCAGGATTCGTCCGTGCGCCAGAAGCTGGCGGATTTCTACATTCGCACCCAGGGCGTCCACCACACCGGCAACCGCACCCTGTCCGCCCTGTCCCAGGGCAAGACCCCGGGGCCCGAGGCGAGCCTCGGCAAGCTCGTGGGCGCGGTGCTGGTGCAGGAGATGGCCGCCTACGGCATCGACCTCGAGGGCACGGCGGGAACCCTGAACGACGAGGAGAACACGCCCCTGGAGGGCGCGTGGCAGGAGCGCTACCTCGGCATTCCGGGCCTGCGCGTGGCGGGTGGCACGGACGAGGTGCTGCGGAACATCATCGCCGAACGGGTGCTCGGTCTGCCGCCGGATGCCCGTGCCGACAAGGGCGTTCCGTTCAACGAGATTCCGACGGGCCCGCCTTCGCGCTAGAGGCCCGGCCGGGGAAAATCCACCGTCGCACCGAGGGCGTGGCTGAGGGGCGCTGGCAATGC
>JBHHVG010000486.1:0-2823 GCA_046754165.1 Myxococcota bacterium | reverse complement strand
CTCGCGACGGCGGACGGCTGGATCGCCGCAAACCTCGCGCGGCCGGACGACGTGGCGCTGCTACCGGCATGGCTCGGCGGTGCTCCGGGAGCCGACCCGTGGCGCTTCGTCGAAAAGCGGCTCGCGAAGCGCGCGGCCGCCGAGGTCGTCGGGCGCGCGCGACTGCTGGGACTGCCGGCTGCGGTGGCCTTGAACCCTCGATCCCGACCTCCCCCGTGGTGCCGCCTCGCCGCCGTCGGACGGCCTGCTGGTGGACCCCGTCGCGAAGCGCCGCTGGTGGTCGACCTGTCGTCGCTGTGGGCGGGCCCCCTCTGCGCCCACCTGCTGGGTCTTGCCGGCGCGCGCGTCGTGAAGGTCGAGAGCACGCGCCGCCCCGACGGCGCGCGCAGGGGCCCGGCGGCCTTCCACGACCTGATGAACGGGGGCAAGGCCAGCGTCGCCCTCGATTTCCGCAGCGCTGCCAGCCGCGCCGCGCTGCGCGGGCTGGTAGCGCGCGCCGACATCGTGATCGAGAGCGCGCGCCCGCGCGCGCTCGCCCAGCTGGGCATCGACGCGGAGACGCTCGTCGAAGCAACGCCGGGACTGACCTGGCTGTCGCTCAGCGGCTACGGCCGCCGGCAGCCCCAGGCGAATTGGGTCGCCTTCGGTGACGACGCGGCCGTCGCCGCGGGCCTCGCGTCGGCGACGGGTCCTCCCGGCGGCCCTCCCCTCTTCTGCGGCGACGCGATCGCCGACCCGCTGACGGGGCTGCACGCCGCGGTGGCGGCGCTGGCCTCATGGCGCGGGGGCGGCGGGCACCTGCTGGACCTGTCCCTCTGCGACGTGACGGCCCACGCGTTGGGATTCGAATCCGAGCTCCGAGACGCGTCGGTGCGCGAGGTGGGCGGGTCGCACGAGGTCTGCGTCGGACACGAGCGAGAGGCCGTCGCCGCGCCGTTCGCCCGGCGTCCGCGTGAGGCGGCTCGCGCCCTCGGGGCAGATACCGTAGCGGTGCTCACCGAGCAGGGCATCCGGTGCTGATCGCGAATGCCGAGGTCGACGGCGTGACCGGTCTCGACGTGCGCGTGGACGGCGCGACCATCACCGAGATCGGACCGGCGCTCGCGGTCGCGGCGGGCGAAGCGCGGCTCGACGCGCGCGGCGGCGCGCTGCTGCCGGGCCTGCACGATCACCACATCCATCTCTTCGCCCTGGCCGCCGCCGACCGATCGCTTCGCTGCGGGCCTCCGCGGGTCTGCGACGCCGCCTCCCTGGCGAACGCCCTCTCCCGTCGCGACGCCGGCACCGGCTGGCTGCGCGGCGTCGGCTACCACGAGTCGGTGGCCGGCGAGCTCGACCGCGAGAGCCTCGACAACCTCGTCCCGGATCGACCACTGCGCATCCAACACCGCAGCGGCGCACTCTGGATGGTCAACTCGGCCGCCGCCGCGCTGCTCGGACTCGACGACGGGGCGGAGCACTCGGGCATCGAGCGCGACGCCGGCGGCCGCGCGACCGGCCGGCTGTTTCGGATGGACGACTGGCTGCGCGAGCGGATCGGAGGCGAGCCGCCACGCCTCACCGACGTGAGCCGCCGGCTCGCCCGCTTTGGAGTCACGGGGCTGACCGATGCAACGGCGACCAACGGAGCGGCAGAGGCCGTGGCCTTTCGCCGGGCAATCGACGCCGGCGACCTGCTGCAGCGCATCGTGATGATGGGCACGCTCGCGCTGCCCGGTGACGCGGGACCTCGGCTCGCCCGCGGTGCCGTCAAGCTGCTGATCGACGAGCGCGACCTGCCGGGCTTCGACGACCTGCGGAGTCGCTTCGAAGCGATCCACCGGGCCGGACGGACGATCGCGATCCACTGCGTCACCCGTGTGGAGCTGGTGCTGACCCTCGCGGCCCTCGCAGCGTCGGGAACGCGCAGCGGCGACCGCATCGAGCACGCCGGTGTGGCGCCGCCGGACGTGCTGCCGCTGCTCGCGAAGCAGGGCCTCACGGTGGTCTCTCAGCCACACTTCATCCGCGAGCGCGGCGACGCCTACCGCGAGAGCGTCGACGCTCGGGATCTCCCCTGGCTGTACCGGGCGCGTGCCCTGCTCGACGCCTCGGTGCGGCTCGGCGGGGGATCCGACGCACCCTTCGGCTCCTGCGACCCCTGGGCCGCGATGAGGACCGCCGTCGCGCGGCGCACGCAGAGCGGCGCCCTTCTCGGCGGAGACGAGCGCCTCTCACCGGAACAGGCCCTCGCCCTGTTCACGTCTCCGGCCGCGGATCCGGGCGGGCCCCCGCGGCGCGTCGCCGTCGGGTCTCCCGCGGATCTGTGCCTGCTGGCGTGCCGCTGGTCCGAGGCCCGCCAGACCCTCGCCAGCGACCTCGTAGCCGCCACGCTCGTCCGCGCGAACGTCGTTTGGAGAAGAGAATGATCCCGCCAGGCGGCGACGCCGCATCCCCGACCGGGCGGATCGCTTATAATCGATTCGTCCGCGGCGAGCGATTCGGGGGGAGGCCGCCTCTTCCCCTGTGGTGAGAGGAGAACCCATGGCCATCGTCACTCCCATCGAGACGGCTCCCGGAGAGCGGCGGCGCCTGGCCCTCGCGAGCCCGGCGAATCTCGAACCCATCGGGGAGATCGACGTCCACACGGCGGACGACGTGCGCAGCGCGGTCGAGATCGCGCGCAAGGCCCAGCCCGCATGGGGCGAGATCGGCTTCGACGAGCGCGCGCGTGTCATGCGCCGCGCCCTCCATATCCTGCTCGAACAGCAGGATGAGTTCATCGAAACGGTGGTGCGCGAGACCGGCAAAGCCCGCGCCGAAGCGCTGATGATGGAGATCTTC
>JBHHVG010000485.1:0-2824 GCA_046754165.1 Myxococcota bacterium | reverse complement strand
ACGGCGATGCAGGCGCCGACGTGCTCGACGATCAGGGGCACATCCGGAACCAGCAGCAGGGGCGGAGAATCGACGATCACCGCGTCGTATCGCCGGCCGAGCTCGCGCAGGAGATCCGCGAGGGAGGGCAGGGCGAGCAGCTCGTGGGCCCGTTCGGGCGGCTCCCGGACGAGAAAGAGGTCGAGGGACGGCAGCTCGGTGCGGACCCGCACGTCGTCGAGCGAGGCGGAGCCGGCAAGCACCTCCTCGACGCCCGCCCGGGGCGCGACTCCCAGGCTGCGCGCCACCGACGGCCGCCGGGTATCCAGCTCCAGGAGGGCGATTCGCTCCGCCGCCGCCATCGAGGCGAACGCCAGCGCGAGGTTGCACGAGGTGAAGGTCTTGCCCTCGGACCGCAGGGAGCTCGTGACGAGCAACGAGTGCGTGTCCATGCGCTGGAACGCGTGGCGGACCCGCAGCGCAAAGCGGCGGAAGCGCTCGGTGTGCGGCTGGCGGGGATCGAGCAGCACGGCACGGGCCGGCCACGTCTCGTCCCGCTCCCGGGAAATCGCTGCGGGCGCGTCACCGGTCTCGCGGCGGACGGGCTCGGGCGCCGGGCGCGCAGCCGGGGAGGGGCCCGGCGTCGGGCCGTCGATGCCCGCCCGCGCGGCGGTCGAGTCGGCGACCACCTCGTCGCCGGTGCGCGCGCCGGGCTCCCGTCGCGATTCCCGCTGGTCCTTGGCCCGACGGAGCGCCTCGGTGATCTCACCCATCTCTGCTCTGCGATCCGCCGTTCTCTGGTAGCCCCTGGCTGCGCATGGCGATCATCTCCTTCGCCTTGGCCTCCACGAGGGCCGGGGGAACGGGCCGGATCTGCTTCGAGAAGGCAGAGAGCAGCACCCGATCGGCCAACAGGCTGACGAGTCGCGGGCAGCCTTGGGAGAAGGAGTAGAAGGTCGACTCGGAGCCCGGTGAGAAGACGCGCTCGTAGCTCCCGCCAGCGACCTGGATACGGTGAGCGATGTACGGGCGGATCTCGCTCGGACGCAGGGGCTCGACGTTGTACTCGATGGCGACGCGCTGGCGCAGCTGCCGCAGGCTCGGGTCCGCCATCATCCTCCTCAGCTCGGGCTGACCGGTCAGGACGATCTGGAGCAGCTTCTGCGTGTCGGTCTCGAGGTTCGAGAGCAGCCGGATCTCCTCGAGGTTCTGTTTGTCGAGGTTCTGGGCCTCGTCGATGATCAGCACCGTGTTCAAGTCGTTGCGCAGGCGCTCGAGCAGGAACGCGTTCAACGCGATGATGTAGTCCGCCTTGGTCTCGAAGCTGCCGGAGATCTGGAACTCGGTGATGATCAGCTTGAGGAGGTCGATCCGGCTCAATGCCGCGGTGTTGAGCACGACGCCGGTGTCGACGTCGCGCGGAATGCTGTCGATGACTGCCCGGAGGAGGGTGGTCTTGCCAGTCCCGACCTCGCCGGTGAGCAGGATGAAGCCCTTCCGGCGCGTGATCCCGTAGTAGAGGGACGAAAGACCCTCCTGATGGGCCTCCGAGAGCCACAGAAAGCGCGGGTCCGGCGTCAGCTCGAACGGGAGTTCGTCAAGGTCGAAGAACGATTCGTACATCCGCACATCCGATCGACGCCTGAAGTATACGAACTGCCTCGAGTTTCGTCACTCGGGCCGGGCCCCCGCGACCGCGGCGTCCCACCGTGAGTGCCCGGAAATGGCGTTCGGTGTCGTCGCTACGGGGTAACGAGGTTGCCGGCCGCGCTCGTGGCGACGCCCAGGAACGGCTGGAACGGGAAGAGGATGGCCTGGAACACGTAGCCGACCTTGGCCCACAGGGTGGGCGGCACGTACACGATGTCGCCCCGCACGAGCACGATGTTGGTGCGCAGGTCGCCCTTCTGGATGGCGGTGAGATCGACCTTGTAGACCGCGGTCTCACCGCCGTGGCTGCGGATCACGCGCACGTTCCGGGAGGAGGCGAAGCCCCAGTCGGAGACGCCGCCGACCGCACCGATGGCCTCGGCGACGCGCGTCTCTTTCGCCAGCGGAAAGCTCTTCTGGATCTTGACCTCTCCCAGCACCGTGATGGCCGTGCTCTGGGCCTGCTCGACCGCGACCGTGACCTTGGCGTCGCGCTTGAAGCGGGAAATGCGCTGCTCGATGTCGGCGGCGATCTCCTCCGCCGTGCGGCCGCCGGCGGACACGTCGCCGATCAGCTCGACACTGATCATGCCGTCGGGGCGAACGACCGCGCCCTGGCGGATCTCCGGTTCGGGCAGGACCGTGATGTTCAGGCGGTCGGGGGCTCCGACGCGGTAGGGCGCGGTGGATCCGGCCTTCGGGGGCGGGGCGAGGGTCGTGCTACAGCCCACGGCGAAGAACGCGGTGAGGCCGAGCGCCCCGGCCCACAGCCCGCGCCGAAGCCGGCTGCCGCGTCCATCCGTCGATCCGATCCGCCATCCATTCGCCACCACTGGTCTTCCCTCCTGCTCGCCCCGTTTCGACGCGCACGCACTGTAGCTTGAATGCGCAGCTCGAAGCTCCATGCCCCGGCCGGCCAACACTTCGCCGGAGGCGGCGGCGTCGATTCGAGAGAATTCGCGCCGCCACGGAATATTCTCCGCTCGGTGTGAATTACTTCACACGTGTTCCCATCGACACAGGGTAAGGTCCCCCCGCCGTGCGACGCGGTGCGCCGGGCGGAGATGGAGTGGCGGGATGCGGGAGCTTCGGGAGTTCGTTTCTGTGCGATACGCGCCAGAGGGTCGTGCCAGCTGCCGCCAGTACGGCAGCCACTTGGTGGCAGGCGGTCCCCCCGCGGGGTATCGCCATCGAT
>JBHHVG010000484.1:0-2851 GCA_046754165.1 Myxococcota bacterium | reverse complement strand
TCTTCGTCGGCGGCGGCACCACGTTCGTGCTGTTGTCGCAGCTGCAGCGACTCGAAGACACGCCGCTCGCGAAGCGCGCCACTGCGATCGCGGAGGGGCTTCCGAGCTGCGCGTGGGTCGAGGCGCAGCGGAGCGAGGGCCCGCCGCTCGACGTCCTGTCGCAGCTCCGCTGTCGCGGTGCAACCAGCGCCCTGCAAGGCCTCGAGCGCGAGCGGGCCGACCGCGACCTTGTCTTCGCATTGCCCGGCCAGGGACAGGAACGCACGCGTGGAACGCTGGCGATCGACCCGAGCGGAACCGTCGACATCGACCTGCTGCTGCCGCGCTCCGCCTTCTCCGGCGTGCGGGCCCTGATGCTGCCCGGCGGCGAGCCGCCCGGGCCGCCCGTGTTGAGCCACCGCGATGAGCTGGTGCACGCGCGCCTGCGACCACAGGGCGGACTCGACCTCGCGGCCCTCGTACCCGACGGCGGCCAGGCCGACCGCATGTTCCAGCTGAAGAGCCGGCTCTTCTCGGGGACCGTCCTCGACGGCGCCTGGGAGGCGGCGGTCTATCTGCCGGAATCGGGTCGAGCGATGCCCCGGGCCGCGTTGGCGGCGGGTTTCCGGGCGGCACGCCCCGCAGCGGCGGCGATGGATCGCTTCGTGTCGGAGCTGGAGGCGACCTGGCCCGTGCGACGCAGCCCGTTCACCGTCGGCGCGGCGGAAGGCGCCTGTCTGCTGGAGCTGAACCTCCTGCCCGACCTCGCGCCGTGCTACGTGGTGACCGAGCACGCCCTCGTGATCGGCTGGAACCCCGCCAGCGTGCGGGCCGCTCTCGACGCGGAAGATCCCGGTTCTGCGGAAGCACCCCACCCAATGGGTGGCCTCACCGTCGACCTCGCGCGCGTTCCCGAAGCCGACGCCCGCTTCGCCCAGCTCGCCGCACCCGGAACCGCCCCCCCGCCGTCGCGGTCGCTGCCCTGGAAGCAGCTCACAGCCGAAGGCGCGACCGACGGCGAGCGGGTGCACGTGCACGTCCAGCTGGACGCGGGAACGGGAACGTGAAGACGAGTCGCAGCCGCCTCGTCGTGTTGACGCTCGTGCTTCTCGCGGCCGGCAGGGCCGGGCTGGTCTCGGTCCGCAGCGTGAACGATCAGCTCGCGGTGATGGAAGCCTGCGAGGCGGTGGATCACCGCGACTGGAAGACGGTGCTGGCGAAGACCCGCGACCGCGTCGGGGCAAGCGACACGGGCCACGCCGCGGCCGAGTGCCGCTGCCTGGCGCTGCTCGCCACCGGTGCCGGCGACGCGTGCGTCGCCCTGCTCGATCGGGCGCTCGGCGAAGACGGCGGCGATGACTGGGCCCCGGGTCCGGCGCTGTCGGTGCACCTGATCCAGACCTGGCGCGAGCAAGGGCGTGGGCGGGACGCCGCCGCGCTGGCGCGCCGCGCCGCACGGCGCCATCCCGAGGATCCGACGCTGTTCTACCTCGAGCTCGAAACCCGCAGCGGCATCGAGGACGAATCCCAGGTGCTTCGTGAGCTGGCGGCGCGCGTGCCCTCGCGCGGCCCCCACGCGGCGCGCATGCGGGTGAGCCTCGCGAACCGTTACCTGTTCCGGGGAGATCCGGCGGGAGCGCTGGAGGTGCTCGGACTCCAGCCGCCCGAGGCGGCGGGCGATGCCGCCGGTATCTGGTACGACACCCGGGGCATGGCGCTCGCCAACGGCGGCGACGTGCGGGCGTTGCGGGAGCACTACGACGGCTGGCGCCGGGCCGGAGGCGACCCCACAGAGCTCGCCGCGCGCTATGCGCTGGCGCTGAGCATCGCGGGCCTCTTCGACCCGGAGACGCCGACGGTCGAGCTGCTGTCCGCCGCCTTCGCGAGCTCGGAGCGCCTCGACGATGCCAAGCTGGCCGAGGCCGTGGCCATTCGGCTCATCCTGGCGCTCATCAGCGACGGACGCACCGCCCGCGCCATCGGCGTCTACGACGAGGCGCGCCAACGCTTCGAGCTGGCGGGGCTCTCGCGCGGGGAGCTCGAACGGTCGGAGACCCATCGCCTTCTCTCCGACACTCCGGAAGGTCACCGCACGGGCACGCTGCGCTTTCGGGTCGAGCCCTCGCTCGACGGTGCCACGCTGTGGATCTCTCCCGACATCGACCTGCCGGTGGACACCTCCTTCGTGGCGATGGCAATGCCCCCCTCCGCGCGGCTCGAAGTCCGGCGAACGCTCGGAACCGCGCCGCAGCGCTGGGTGTACCGCGATGCCGACGATCGGACCCTGGCTTCGGGAACCGTCCACCCGGTCCCCGGCCGCAGCGTCGATGTGGACATCGCACCGCGAACGCCGCGTTCACCCGAGCGGGTGACGCTCTCCCGGCGCCCCGGCGACGGGCACCGTCGCGTGGCGCTGCTGCTCCTCGACTGCGGCGACTGGCGAATCGTCGAGTATCTGCGCGCCCGGGGCGAGCTGCCCACCCTCGACGCCCTGTTTCGGGAGGGCCACCGCGCGGTTCTCGACAGCGACCCGCCGCTCACCGGAGCCGCCCTCGAGGCGCTCGTCTGGCCCAACCGCCGCAGCGACGCTTCCTTCGTCGGACTGGTCCACCGGGTGGGCGTCGAGCTCGCGGGCCTGTCGTCGATCGGAGTGAACCCGTTCGCGGCGCTCGCGTGGATCCTTCCCGAGGAGAACGACCTCTTCACCACCTTGGGCGCGGGCCCACACGCGGTCGCCAACCTGCTGCTGGCGCACGGCAACGTCCGCGCGGGGAAGCACAGCGAAGTGACCGGGCCCGACGGAGCGAGCCGGCGCGTCCCGATTCGGCAGAGCGCGCGGGATCTGCGCGGGGACGAGCGGCGGCGCTTCCCG
>JBHHVG010000483.1:0-2856 GCA_046754165.1 Myxococcota bacterium | reverse complement strand
GAGGGTGGCGCGGTATGCCTCGATGGTGCGGCCGTACTCGTTCTCGATCTGGTAGGCCTCCATGATCTGGCGGAACTTCTCCGGCGTGGAGACGTCGGCGCGCGACATCATCTCGTGAAGGGCCGCCGTGCGCTTCTTGCGCTCATCGATCAGGAAGGGAACGTCCAGGTCGACGAACTTCTCGATCGCGTCGACCATGCGCAGCATCAGCGGAGTCACGCTGCGTCCGACTCCCTGGATCTGGCTGATCTGATGCTCGAGGGACGCGATCTCCGCCTGCTGGGCCGCGATCAGGTTGCGCATCTGGCCGTTGTAGAGACGGATCGAGTCGATCTGCTTCAGCGTGGTCCGATACTGGGCGAGCAGCTCGTCGGTCTGGTCGCTGATCTCGTCGATGCGCTTCTGCGTCGTCGCCGCCGCGTCGTTGCCCGCCGTGCGGACACCGACGACCTTCTCGAGCGGGTTCGAATCGGCGGGGCTCACTTCGGCCGGCGCATTCACGGCGGCTCCTGCTTCGACGGTTGCTTCGTCCTGGGCGAACGCGACCGCTCCCCAGCCGAAACAAACCGCTCCCAGCGCGGTCGCAGCAGCGACCACGCGACCTGACCATCTCATGGGGATTCTCCTCGATCGTTCTCTTGGATCGGAACCGCGTAGTATTGCCCATCGCCCGGCGCCTTGACTAGAGGATTGCGCCTCAATGTTCTCGATTTCGGGCCTCGGGCCAGCGCCATCCGGCGTAGAGCCAACGGCCCTGTTCCGGTGTGAATATCGGCAGCGACGCCACCACGGCCGCGCCGTCGCCGTCCGACAGCCCCGGCAGGCGGTTCGTCGCCTCGACGAGGAGCGCCGAGAGTTCGTCTGCCGGGTCCGCGGCCGCCGAGAGCTGCTCCGCGACCTCGAGCGCGTCGGCCGCGCGCCGCTGGTGGAGCAGCGACCACAGCAGGCGCCGGAGCGTTGCGACGGTCTCGGGGTCGGATCGCAGCAGCCGTCGGTCGGTGGCCTCCGCCCGTTCGTAGAGGCCCAGGGCCAGGTAGATCGCCGAGAGGTTCGCGCGCGCAGTGTCGCGTGTCGGCGCGTCCTGGGAGCGCGCCCCGGCGCGCAGACCGGCGAAGTGCTCGGGGATCAGGCCGCGCTCGACGGCCCAGCGGGGAGTCCGGGAGATCACGCGATCGGTCTCGAAGCCCGCCTGCCGATCGAAGGGGACGCCGGCGTCCCGATAGTAGGCGGCGACCCGATCCAGGTTCTCCCGGTTGCGCGGAAGATCCCGCAAGTAGACGGCGCCCTGGAGGTTGCGGAAGATCCGAATCCAGCCCGGGGCTCCCTCCAGATGGGTGGTGGTGGCCCGGCTCGGGCGGCCCGACGAGGAAACCGCCGGAATTCCGGTGCCGAAGAAGACGTCGATGGCGTAGCGATCGAGCAGCTCGCCGAAGCCGGTGCCGCCGTCCCCGGACCGGCTCGTGATGGCGTTCCGCGCGTCCATGACGCTCCGCGGGACGTTCAGCGAGCCGTTCAGGAACACCTTCAGCCGCGGGGCCAGCCAGTACCCGAGAAAGTTCCCGCTGCCGTAGTCGTTGAAGAGTCGCCCCTCGAGTCCCGCGTCGTGCAGGAACCAGACCGCGTGGGCATGGTACTTGGGCGTCGGGTAGGGCCAGCCGTAGGTCTCTGCCTGAATCCCCCGCGAGATCATGGGCCAGGCCCCGAAGCGCGCGAAGCCGGGCACCAGCAGCACGCAAACCGCCGCCGCGGACCACGCGACCCTCCGCCGTCTCGGCCCCTCGAAGACGCAGAGCGCCCGCGCGCACTGGCCCAGCACGATCAGCACGAAGACTCCGAGCCACAGGAAGCGCACCGCGGACAACATCGCGACGAGCGATGCGGCCGCTACACCGACCATCGCCGGATCGAGCGCCGACGAGCCCGGAGCGGCGGCGCAGCGTCTCGTGCGGCGCTCCGCGAGCAGCACTGCGCACGGCAGGAGCACGAGCAGCCCCCACACGACGCCCCACGCCAGCGGACTCGGCGGGAGGCCCGGCAGCGGCCCGGCAAAGAGCGGAAACGAGGCCCACTCGTCCGCGACGACGTCGAGTGACGGGGTCGCCCCGCCGGCGACGAAGTACGAGAGATGCGGCTGCACGCCGGCCGGGTTTGCCAGCGACGCGGCGAGCGCGACGGCCGACGCGAGCGCCAACCGCGCGCCGCGCCGCCGCTGCGCCGCGCGCCGCTCGGGTCGCAACAACCCGTCGATCGCGAGCCCGGCCAGGGCCGCCGTCAGCAGGATCGGTCCGAGCAGGAAGGCGGCGTGCAGGTTCGCCCACAGCGCGACCCCGGCCGCGCCGGCGGCGATGCGAGCCCGCGTCGGCGCGCGGCCGTCCCCGACCAGCCAGCCGATGAACAGCAGGCATGCGAGGATCGAAAACAGATGGGGTCGGAGCTGGAACAGTCGGTAGGCGGACAGCGCGCCGAACAGCGCGGTCGCGACGCTGGCGAACAGCAGCGAGCCGCTCGCTCGCCTCAGCGCGCCAAAGGCCAGGGCGAGGATTCCCGCGACGAGGGCCGCGTGGAGCACGCGAAGACCGCTGAAACCCGCGATCCGCTCGACCGCGTGAAACAGCACGCCGGTGAGCCATGCGGCGGGCACCGGCGGCCCGGCGGCCGTGTGGAGGACCGGGTCGGCGCCGAGCCACGGCCCGGCGGCGACGTGGGCGGCACCCAGGCTGAGGTGCCACCACGTGTCTTCCGTGAGGAGCGGCTGACCGGCGGAAACCAGCAGCATGGCCACGACGGCGAGCGCTGCGAGATGGCCGAGCGCCGCGGGCGCGGCGTCGAGGGCGGAGCGGGCGGCCGGTCGCGTGC
>JBHHVG010000482.1:0-2884 GCA_046754165.1 Myxococcota bacterium | reverse complement strand
ATTTTCGAAAAGGAAAGATTCGCTGACTACCAGATCCACATCACCATCCAGGTCGAGCCGGAGCCGGCTCCCGAGGTCCTGAGCACGGACGCTCCGAGCGAGCCGGCGGCCGACGCCGGCGAATCGGCCTAGGCCGGGCGAGGCGATCGGGTGCGCATCGCGCTGCTCACGTACAGGGGAAACATGTTCTGCGGCGGGCAGGGGATCTATGCCTCCCACCTGGCGCGGGAATGGCACCGGGCCGGTCACGAGGTCCACGTCTTCGCCGGTCCGCCGCTGCCCGAGCTCGAGCCCGGCATCCCGCTCCATGTGATCCCGAACGACAACGTCTTCGGGCAGGCGCACCCGGACTTCTTCGATCCAAGCAGGCCCTTCTCGCTGCTGAAGCCCCTCAGCCTCTGGGAGCTCGGCGTGTCGCGCTTCGGGGTCTTCCCGGAGATGCAGACCTTCGGGATCCGGCTGCTGCGGCGCTGGCGCGCGCTCCAGCGGCGGCACCGCTTCGACATCGTCTTCGACAACCAGTGCCTCTCCTGGGGCCTGCTCGGCATCAAGGCCGCCGGGACGCCGGTCGTGTCGGTGATCCACCACCCTCTGCACATCGACCGCGAGGCGGATTTCACCATCGACACGCGCCTTTCCAAGCGCATCCGCCGCACGCTCTACTTTCCGCTCTTCATGCAGCAGCAGGTGGCGCCGCGGCTCAGCAAGATCGTGACGGTGAGCGAGGCGTCGCGCGTCGAGATCGAGCGCTACTTCGGCATTCCGCAGAAGAAGGTGGCGGTCGTCTACAACGGCACCGACAGCGAGGTGTTCCGCCCGCTGCCCCACGTCGAGATAGAGACGGATCTCCTCTTCGTCGGCCGCACCGAAGACCGCAAGAAGGGCATCGGCACCATGCTCGAAGCTCTGTCGCTGTTGCCCGGAAACGTGACGCTCAAGATCGTCGACGGCCGCATCCCCGACGACGGCCTGGTGCCCCGCCTGATCCGGCGCTTCGGGATCGAGAAGCGGGTGGTGATCCACAAGCAGATGCTCAGCGTGTCCGAGCTGGTCGAGCAGTACTCGACTGCGCGGATCGCACTGGTGCCCTCCTTCTTCGAGGGCTTCGGCTTCCCGGCCAGCGAGGCCATGGCCTGCGGGCTGCCGGTCGTCGCCAACGCCACGGGCGCCCTGCCCGAGGTGATCGGTACCGACGGCCACGCCGGCCGCCTGGTGCCCGAGCGCGACGCCCGCGCCATGGCCGACGCCATCGCCGAAATCCTGTCCGAGCCCGGCAAGGCCTCACGCATGGGGCGCGGCGCCCGCGCGCGCATCCAGAACGTCTTCCAGTGGCGCGATGCGGCGGCCGGACTCGTGGACGTGTTCGAGGAGACGCTGCGTGCTGCTCACGGTCGATCTCGGGCGGCTTGATCTTCGCCGCGGCGACTGGCTCCTGGACGCGGGCTGCGGCGAGGGGCGACACTGCTACGGCGCCCTCGAGCGCGGCGCGAACGTCGTCGGCCTCGACCTCGACCTGCCCTCCCTCCGCCCCGCGGTCGGCGGCCTGCGCACGCGGGGCGCCGCGCAGGGCAGCATGGGCGAGATGATCCAGGGCAACACCTTCGCGCTCCCCTTCCGAGACGAGACATTCGACAAGGTGATCTGCTCGGAGGTGATGGAGCACGTTCACGACTACGTCGGCGCGGCGCGTGAGCTGGCGCGGGTGACGCGCACCGGCGGGAGGATCGCGGTGACGATCCCGACGGCGACCAGCGAGAACCTCTACCTCCGCGTCGGCGACGACTACTTCGAATCTCCGGGCGGTCACATCCGGATCTTCCGGCCGCGGCAGCTGGCCCTGGGGCTCGCGAAGGCGGGGCTCGCCACCGTTGGAGTCGGCTTCGCCCACGCCCTGCACACGCCCTACTGGGTGCTGCGCTCGATCGCCGGCCTGCCCCGCGCAGACGAGAGCGCGCTGGTCCGGGCCTACCGGCTCTTCCTGATCCGCGCGACCGGCTCGGCGGCGATGACGATGCTCGAGAACGCGCTCGACTACTGCTTCCCGAAGAGCCTCATCCTCTACACCGAGAAGCGCCTGCGGCCCGGCGCGCCCGGGGCCTGAGCCGTGGCGAGGCGCCCCCTCCGCGTCTGCTTCGTCGCCTACCGCGGCAGCATGCAGTGCGGTGGACAGGGAATCTACCTGTGGTTCCTGGCGCGCGAGCTGGCGCGCCTGGGGCACGAAGTCGAGGTGTTCGTCGGGCCGCCCTACCCCGACCCGATGCCGTTCGCCGGCGACGTGGTGCGCCTGCCGAACGAGCAGTTCTGGGGGCGCTGGTTCGCGCGCGACGCGGCGGCCATGCTGCCCTGGCCCAACTCGCTGTCCATCTTCGAGCCGCTCAACTTCTACGAGCTGGCGGGCAGCTACTTCGGCTTCCTTCCCGAGCCCTTCGCCTTCAGCATGCGCGCGTTTCGCGCCGTGTCCGAGAAGCTGCGCGCGGGCGCGCGCTACGACATCGTCCACGACGTGCAGTGCCTGGGCTGGGGAACGCTCGGGCTGCGCGCCGTGGGGCTCCCCGTCGTCAGCACCATCCACCACCCCCTGAGCGTCGACCGCCGCGCCTCGTTCGTGCGCGACGACACGTTCCGCGACGCCCTCGGCACCATGACCTTCTACCCGATCGGCATGCAGTCCTTCGTGGCGCGCCACATCGAGCGGATCTTCACGTCGTCCCACGTGAGCGCGCGGCAGATATCGGCGGACTTCGGCGTGCGGCCAGAGCGCCTGGCGATGGTCGCGAACGGCGTCGACACCGAGCTCTACCGGCCCGCTCCCGCCGCCCCGCGAAGCGCCCACGAGATCCTGTGCGTCGGCCGGGCCAACGATCCCAACAAGGGCATCGAGACC
>JBHHVG010000481.1:0-2890 GCA_046754165.1 Myxococcota bacterium | reverse complement strand
GGTGGTCGCCTCTGGGAAAGGCTGCGAGGCGCGAAATCCCAGGCGCAAGCTGGTTTGTCGGCCTTGGTCCCTGTCGCGGGTTTCATTCGTGGTCCCAGTCTCGGTCACGGTCCCGGGTGCGGCTCTGGGTGCGGTCATAGGCGGTCGGCGGGGCTGGTGACGCCGAGGGGGCCGCTGTCGACGACGTGGGTGTAGATCATGGTGGTGCGGAGGTCGCGGTGGCCGAGGAGTTGCTGCACCGTTCGGATGTCCGAGCCGTCCTCGAGGAGGTGCGTGGCGAAGGAGTGGCGGAAGGTGTGGCAGCTCACGCGTTTCGCGATGCCGGCCTTGGCCGCCGCGCGCTTGACGGCGCGTTGAACCGCGGTCTCGTGTAGATGGTGTCGGAACAGCTCGCCGGTTCGGCGGTCCGGAGTGGGGCGGGCGGCTGGGAAGAGCCAGTACCAGCTCCACTCGTAGGTGGCATTCGGATACTTGCGGTCTAACGAATATGGGAGACGGACGCCGATGCCCCGCTCGTGATCGCTCTCGTGGCGGTTCCGCACGGCCGCGATGTGACATTCGATTCGCTCGCGCTGTCGAACGGGAAGCGGACAGCGGCGGTCACGCCGGCCCTTGCCCTGGCGCACGATCAGCTGTCTGCGGTCGAGGTCGACGTCCTTGATGCGGAGCCCCAAGCATTCGAGCAGGCGCAGGCCGCCGCCGTACAGCAGGGTGCCGATGAGCTGATGCCGCCCGGGCAGGGCGTCGAGCACGCCGCGAACCTCTTCGCGGCTGAGGACGACGGGCAGGGGGCGCGTCTGGCGCGGGCGGACGGCGGCGTCGAGACCCTCGAGCTCGCGGCCGAGGATCTCGCGGTAGAGGAACACCAGCGCGGACAGCGCTTGGCTCTGGGTCGAGGGGCCCACTTCGCGGCGCACGGCCAGCTCAGAGAGGAAGGCGACGACTTCATCGGCGCCCATCTCATCGGGATGGCGCTTGTCGTGGAAGAGGATGAACCGCCGGATCCACTGGACGTAGGCGCCCTCCGTGCGCGGGCTCATGTGGCGCAGCCGAGCCGCGTGACGCACGCGGTCGAGGAGCTTCGGCGGGCGCGCCCCTTCCGGGGGTCGCGCGGGGCCCTGACTCATGGAGTGCTCCGTCCGGGACCGGGCTCCTTCCGAGTAGCGCACGAGCAGCGCCGGGGCGAGGGGACTGCGATCGCGCCACGCTGTGGCCTGTGGCGGCCGGGCATCCCGATCACGGGTTCGTCAGGAATCGGCCCACGGGCTCCGGGCCCGCGAGGGGAGGGTCTCCGTCCCATCTCGATCGATCCGCGGGGTCCGGATGTCTCCCGAGCAAGCCGGCTTCGGAGAGCTTCTGGCCGTCGTGTCAGATGCAGCCACTCGACGCGGGCTCGCGCGGGTCCGCCCGTTCGCCCGTTGAAGCGAAGGCGAGGCTGCCGAGCGCTCGGTGCAGGTCGCGGCGGCTGAGTCCCGAGAGCACGAGCACGCGCGCGGGTCGTCCCATCGGTGAGTAGGCGTAGACCACGTAGCGCTGGGTGTCGTGCTGGGTATGGACCGTGACGACACCGTGGCTGCCGGGCGCTGCGAAGCGGAACGATTCGGGCAGGGCGCTGGTGGAATGGACACGCCCCACCAGCGCGTGGATCGAGCGCCAGTTGCGCGCCGCGGAGCGAAACAGCGAAAGGTCGTCCTCGTCCGGAGCGAAACGGTCCAGAGCCTCGCGATAGGACTCGGCCATCGCGCGATCGAAGACAGCCAGCTTGCCGCCGTCGATGTGGAGCGCGCAGCCGGCCGCGCACTCCGTGCAGTGCACGAGCTGGTCGCCGACGATCGGTGCCTTCAGCTGGAAGTCATCGACGGCCAGGGTGGTCCAGTCTGCGGGGGCCGCCGGGAACTCGTCCACGGTGTCCACGTTCATGCGCAAGGCGTTCGGTTCCTCCGCGAGCTGCGGAGCGACGTTGAAGCGCCAGACCGCGAGTGGCCGCAGGTGCAGTGCGAAAGCGGTGAACGCGGCGAGGCCGAGGAGCAGCACGGCGATGCGCCGAATTCGCCCTTCGCTGCGGCCGACGACGCCCTTCATGGCCTCTGCTTCCCTGGCGCGTCCCCCGCGGCACGCGCGTCTGTGGACGCTAGGCCGCCTCTTCGTCCAATGCGCGCGGATTGCTTCCCCTGCGGCCCGTGAACCAGGAGCCGTCGCCGGCGCGCCCGAGCCCGATGATGCCGCCGAGCTCCGGCTCGCCGTCGGGAAGAGGCTCCCCGAGCAGCTTCTCGGCGATGACGCGGATCACGCCCTTGTGGACGACGAGTAGGGCCTGGCTGGCGGTGCTCGCTTCGACGCGCGCCAGCCCCCGCTCGACCCGCGCGCGGAAGTCGTCGCGCTTCTCGCCGGAGGGGTACTCGAAACCCGGCGCCTTGGCCTGCCAGTCGGCGTACAGGGCGGGATCGCCCTGCTCGATCTCCTCGGCGGTCAAGCCCTCCCAGCGCCCGAAGTGGACCTCGCGAAAGTCCGAATCGAGGCGAACCGGCGCCCCCCCGGACACGATCGAGGCGGATTCCCACGAACGCCGCAACGGACTCGCCGCCACCAGGTCGAAGGCCTCGGTGCGAAGCCGATAGGCCGCCTCGCGCATCTGGGTGCGCCCCTCGTCGGAAAGCGGGAGGTCGCTGCTCCCGTGGAAGCGGGTCCTGGAATTTCCGGTGGTCTCACCGTGACGGACGAGGACGATACGGCGCAACTTGGACATGCGGTCTCCAGTGGATGCTGCGGCCGGGGGCCGCGGCCGGGAGAATCGCCCCGGTACCGGCCGGCGTCAATGCGCCACCCTCTGACAGACCGCTGGGGCTTCGCTAAGGACTCGGGAGGAGGAAGAGACGTGACTTCAGGCGGC
>JBHHVG010000480.1:0-2906 GCA_046754165.1 Myxococcota bacterium | reverse complement strand
AGGCGGGCGGCTTGCTCGCGCCCAGCAGCCGATCGACGGCGAAGGCGCGCGCCCCGACCGGCCGCATGCCACCGCTGTCGGGGGTCCGGAGACGATCCTCCTGGTGGAGGACGAGGAGAAGGTGCGGGCCATCGCCCGGAGCATCCTCGAAGAAAACGGCTACGAGATCCTCGAGGCCGGTGACGCGCAGGCCGCCCTCGCCGTCGCGGATGCGCATCGCGCCCCCATCCACCTGCTGCTTACGGACATGATCCTGCCGAAGCTCGATGGAGTCGGCCTCGCCGCGCGGCTCGCGGAATCCCGGCCCGACACCAAGGTCCTCTACATGACGGGCTACGCCGAGGATGCGGCGACACGTCGCGGCCCCGCCGACCCCGCGATCGCGATCCTCCGAAAGCCGTTCACGTCCCTGGATCTGCTCGGGATGGTGAGGGTCGCGCTCAACGAGCGATCGAACGAGGCCCGGTGAGGCCCGTTCGTTTCGGTCTCGCGCCGAGCAGCCCGCGCGCGGGCTGGCCATGTATCACGGAAGAGATGGCCCCGGTCGATCGAGCAGCGGCGCTCACGTCGACTGCTCGGAGCCGAGCGCCGCTTCGATCGTCGCGAGCACGCGAGCGGCCACTTTCTCGTCCGGGCTCTCGAATGCAGTGGCCTCGCCACGTGCCGTGCGGAGACAGACCTTGAAGAAGGGCTTCTTCTGGCTCCACCAGGCGGCGGCGGCGATCAGCAGACCGATCCCCAGCATCGCTCGCGCGACTCCGCCCTCCCCTGCGACGGAGAGGAGACAGATCGCGCCGACCGCGATCATCAGGATGGGGCCCGTCGCGGCCGTGGCGACCCGCTGAATCTCGGCAGACTCGATCTCCGGAAGCTTGAAACGCCAACCGGGAACCACGAGCTCTTCCTCCTCGAGTCGGATCTCGGGTTCTTCGAGCAAGATCGTCGGGCTGCTTGGAGTCATGTCGCTCGGTAGCGTAGGGCGTATCGCGAGCGCGAGTCAGCCTCCGCCCGGAAACGGCTCATCCCGCCGACGGGATTGTCGGCGAGTCCGGGGGTCGCACCGGGCCGGGCTGTGGCGGTTTGTCCCTCTTGCTGATCTCAGCGAGTCAGACGGCGCGCCCGATCGACGTGAAGAGCGCGTCGTAGGCAGCGACCATGGCCGCGACGTCGAAGCGGTCGCGGGCGCGTTCGCGCCCCGCGCGACCCATCTCCCGGGCCCGCTCTCGACTGCCGAGCAGCGCGCAGATTGCCCGCGCGAACGCTCCGCTGTCTCCGGCTGTGGCGAGCAGGCCGGTCTCCCCATCGGCGACCACCTCGGGGATTCCACCGACGTCACTTGCGACCACGGCGAGGCCGCTGATCATGGCCTCGATCAATACGATTCCCAGACCCTCGAACGTCGAGGGCAGCACGAAGAGATCCATCGCGGAGAGAAGGCGAGCCACGTCGTCCCGTCGGCCCGCGAGCCGAAGGTGCTCGGCGACCCCGAGTTCCCTTGCCTTCGCGGTGAGCGTCTCCGCGTAGCCGTCCACGTCGCGGCCGATCCACAGGAAGCGCGCGTTCGGGTGGGCGCGAACGACCTCCGGAATCGCATCCAGCAGCACCCCATAGCCCTTCGTGCCGCGGTGCAGGTTCGCCACGGTACCGACGACGAGATGCTTCGGCGCGTAGCCGAGCTGCGCGCGCACCGCTTCACGCTCCGATGGATCCGCTGCGAAGCGGCCCCCGTCGACCCCATTGGTGATCACGCGTACTTGGTCGGCGGCGATTCCCCGCTCCCGAATCATGAAATCGGAGACGCTGCGCGAGACGGCGACCGTTGCCGTTGCGAGCTTCACGCTCGCCCACTCGAGCGGCCTCGGCAGGACTGGCTCGAGGTAGGTGGTGTGCCTGGTCACGACGATCGGCACGCCGGCGAGCCGCGCGCCGGCCACCGCCCAGAGATCGAAGGGATAGAAGTGGCTGCTCACGAGATCCGCACCGATTCGGCGAATCGTGGCCGAAAGGCGCACGGGCCAGCGCACGTCCTTGAAGCCGGCAGGCCGCAGCAGATGCAGATCCACTCCGCGCTCGCGCAGCTCGTCCTCGAAATCGCCCATTCCCAGCAGACAGCAGACGGCGGGGGCGTAGCGGCTCGGGTCGAGACCCCGCACGAGCTCGACGACGACCTGCTGGGCGCCGGCCCGGTTGAGTGTCGGCAGCACGAACAAGAGCTTCTGCCGGCCCCCGGATGCCTTCCTCTGCGTCATCGAATCCTCGCCGGCGAAGAGCGGCAGCCGAAGTCTTGACGATCGGGCGAGGAGGAGCGGTCGCCCCGGCTGCGATACCGAGATCTCCGCAAAGGGTCACCCTCGCGAACACACGGCTGGTTTCCGAGGCCGCTCAGTATAGTTTCTCCAGCTTCCGCTGGACACGTCTTCTCCACGTCCGTCTCGTGCTCGCTGGCAGACGCGATGGCGGATAGGATCCCCCCCGTGCGCGCCCTGTCGAATCCGGTCCCGCGGGCGACACCGCGCAGGCCATCACGACGATGGCCCGCGAGGCTCCCTCTGGCCCGCGGACCCGTTGTCGGATGGCTCTTCACCGTGGCCGGGAGCACCGCGTTGTGGCTCCGCTTCCATCCCGCGACCCTTCCCCCGGAAACCCAGCGCACAAGCCACCTCACCGACCTTCTGAACTACTTCTTCCCGATGGCGCAGCACGCCGCACGGCGCCTCGCGAGCGGCGACCTTCCGCTGTGGAACGCCGAAGCCTGCAGCGGCGTTCCGTTCCTGGCCACGACCCAGGTCGCCGTCTTCTACCCCGGCTCGTGGCTGGCGCTGGCGCTTCCCGCGGAGACCGCCCTGGCGGTGATGCTCTGGGTCGAGAGCGTGATGGCGGCGGTGTTCACCGACCTGCTGTTGCGC
>JBHHVG010000479.1:0-2933 GCA_046754165.1 Myxococcota bacterium | reverse complement strand
GCTCATCGAGACGGAGAGTCGAGAACACTTCCATGGAACCATGATGTTCATGACGATCATGCGCTGGTCTCCGAGAACGCTGAGAGAAGTCTTTTCAGTAGCCTCGTCAGAGGATGAAGAGCTCAGATTCAAACAGACACACGTACCCATTACGCTGGTGAGATACGGAGACGAGCAATTGGTTTCGCGGTCGCAAGCGAAGAGATTGCTCGCCAGATTCGATCGGTTTTCCGAGATACTGCTCGATTTCGACGGAGTGAAGTGGATCGGGCAGGGTTTTGCAGATGAGATATTCCGCGTCTATCGAAATTCGCACCCGGATGTCCGAATCATGGCAACCCGAGCGACACCTGAGATCCATGAAATGATCCAGCGGGTTTCAGAAGTCGAGAGTTGATCCCCCACATGGAAATCTTGGGCCGAGACACGACCGCCGCTTCGACGGGAGCGGGGGCCGGCGGCAGTGCCCTCAGTAGGTCATCGCGCAGCCGTCGGCCCGCGGATCGCTGCCGCCCCACAGCACACCGTCGGGATCGCGCCGGATGATCTGGCCGCGCCCGAACTGGAGACGCCCCCAGCCGTCTGCCGGGTGCAGCACGTGGCCGCGCGCGCGCAGGGCCTCCAATGTCTCCTCGGAGATCCCGCTCTCGATGCCGACCTCGCCGCCGGCAGTCCCGCTCTGGATCTGGAAGCGCGGGCGGTCGAGGGCCGCCTGGGGGTCGAGGCCGTCGTCGATCATCGCGACCACCACCTGCATGTGGGCCTGGGGCTGGTTGTAGCCGCCCATCACGCCGAACGGGCCGTACAGGCTGCCGTCGGCCTCGCGCGTGATCAGCCCCGGAATGATCGTGTGGTAGGGGCGCTTGCGCGGCGCCAGGGCGTTCGGGTGCGCGGGGTCGAGGGAGAAGCCGAAGCCGCGGTTCTGGAGCGAGAAGCCGAAGCCCTGGGGCACGAGGCCGGTGCCGAAGCCCATGTAGTTGCTGTTGATGAACGAGCAGGCGTTGCCCGCGCCGTCGACGCAGCAGAACTGCACCGTGTCCGAGCCGGCGACGGGAGTGCCGCGGTCGGCGCCGGTGTTGGCGCGGGCGGGGTCGAGCTGGCGGCGGCGCAGATCGGCGTAGGCCTCGGAGAGCAGCTCTTCGACGGGGATGTGCGCGTGGGCCGGGTCGCAGACGTACCAACGCGCGTCGGCAAAGGCCAGGCGCATGGCCTCGATCAGCCGGTGCAGGCGCTCGGGACCGAGGGGATCCTGCGCGGCGAGGTCGAAGCCACGCAATATGTTGAGCGCCAGCAGCGCCGCGAGGCCCTGGCCGTTGGGCGGGCACTCCCAGACGCGCACGTCGCGGTAGACCGTCGAGATGGGCTTCTCCCAGGTCGAGACGTGTTCGGCGAGATCGTCCTCGGTCATGACACCGCCGCGCTCGCGCAGCAGCTTCGTGATCGCGGCGGCGACCTCGCCGCGGTAGAAGGCGGCGGGCCCGTCTTCGGCGACGGCGCGCAGGGTGCGCGCGAGGGTCGGGTTGCGGAAGCGCTCACCCGCGCGCGGGGCGCGGCCGCCGATCAGCAGCTCGGCGCCCCCCGGCGATTGCGATAGCTGGCGCCGGGCGCCGAGCTCCCAGAGGAAGGCGGCGGTCGGCGCGACGGGGAAGCCCTCCTCGGCCAGGGCGACGGCCGGCGCCAGCACGTCGCGCAGTGCGAGCGTGCCGTGGCGCTCGATCGCGTCGTGCCAGCCGGCGCAGGCGCCGGGCACCGTCACCGTATGGGGATGGAAGGGCGCGAGGCTCTCGTCGAAGCCGTCGGCCCGGGCGCGCGCGAGATCGAGGGCCGCGGGGGAGCGGCCGGAGCCGTTCAACGCCGTCACCTGCTGCGTCGCGGCCTCGTAGAAGAGGGCGAAGCAGTCGCCACCGATGCCGGTGTTGCACGGCTCGGTGACCGCCAGCGCCGCCGCCGTCGCCACGGCCGCGTCCGCCGCGTTGCCACCGCGCCGCAGCATCGCGAGGCCCGCCGCCGTGGCGAGGGGCTGGCTCGACGCCACCATGCCGCGCGTGCCGAGGACCGGCGAGCGGTTCGAGGCGAAGTGCAGCCCGAATGCGCTCACGCCTCGCTCCGATCGCAACCGGCGGGTCCGCAGAGGAGACATCGCATGACGGCGAGTCTATCACCTGGACCGCACGCGAGAGTTTTTGGCGGCGCCGTCGCGGGTGCGATGTACTTCCGCCGTGCTCCGATCCGCCGATCCTTCGCTCCGCGGGCTCGCGCCGACGCGCGGCGAGTTCGCCCTCGCCTGCGCGATCGGGCTCGGCGTCGTCGCGCTGCGCGCCCCGCTCATGGATTTGCCCCTCGAGCGCGACGAGGGCGGCTACGCCTACGCCGCCTGGCGCATGACTCTGGGCGAGTGGCCCTACAGCGACCTCTTCACGCAGAAGCCGCCGGGCATCTTCTTCGCGTATCGCGCGGCGCTCGACTGGTTCGGCGACTCGCTGGTGTCGATCCGGGCGCTGGCGGCGCTGTGCTCGGGGCTGTCATCTATCGCCCTGTTCTTTCTGGTGCATCCGCTGCTGGGCCGGCTGCCCGCGCTCGCCGCCGCGGCGCTGCTGGGCCTGCTGTCGGCGGACCCGATGATCCAGGGGTCCATCGCGAACACGGAGCTCTTCATGCTGCCGGGGATGATCGCCGCGGCGGCGCTGTTCGTGCGGGTGGCGAGCGCGCCGCGGGTGCCGGGGGCGGCGGCGCTCGCGATGGGCGCGCTGCTCGGAATCGCCACCGCGTTCAAGCAGGTGGCGGGGATCCACGCGCTGCTCTTCGTCGGGATCTTCCCGTTCGTGCCCGTCGCGGCCGGAGCCGACGGGCGCGGGCGCCGCCTCGCCGCCTTCGTCGGCTGGGCCAGCGCGGGCGGCCTGCTGATCTGGGGTGCGATCGCCGTCTGGCTGGGC
>JBHHVG010000478.1:0-2939 GCA_046754165.1 Myxococcota bacterium | reverse complement strand
CCCAGTTCTTTTCTTATCTGCGTTTTGATTTTATCGGCTGCGAGCTCATCGACGGATCGCTCGGCCAGCCGCGTCCAGGTGTCGAAGTCCCTCTGGTAGGAGCCGATGGCCGCGTTGACCTCCTGGGAGCGCGGAAGCTTCCAATTCCACAGGTCCTGGTCCTCGACGTACTGCAGGATGTCGGGCGAGGGTTCGTCCGGATGGAAGTAGCTCCACGCGAGGATCGCGCCGGAGTGGTTCAGGTCGAATTGGACCGTGTGTCCGCGTTCGACCAGGGCGTTCTCGACGCCCGGGTTCGAAGCGAAGTGATCCCGGGCGGTGAGATGGTGGTCGAGCACGACGAGCTGGGCAGCCACCTCGCCCGCTTCCAGGAGCAGGTCGTTGCGCAGGGAGATGTCGGCGAAGACCAGCACCTCGCCGTCGAAGCGACTGGCGTCGAAGGCGTCGTCGTGTCCGCGCGGGATGTAGCGGGCGCTGTCGCCCCATGCGTTCCACGCCGACCATGCGGCGCCGAAGCCATCGGGACATCCCGCGTGGTAGATGAGGTTCTTCTTCACGGGCACGAGAGTACCAGAACGCGACTCACGCGTCGGATGCCCGAGCCGCCGTCGCGCGCGAAACGAACACGCACCGCGTTCGTTTCCCCGCGTCTGCTGCGGTAGCTTTGCGAGCCCTGGAGAACCCCGTGTTCCGAGTGACTGGAGCGACCGCCTGCGCATCCCGCCCGGTGGTGAGCGACGACGGCCTGCCGGATCTCTTCGAGCGCTTGAGGATGCGTCCCTATCCGTGGCTGCTCGACAGCGCTCTGCCGTCGGAGCGCCTCGGTCGCGCGTCCTTCGCCGGTGCGGACCCCTACCTGGTGATGCGGGCGAACGGATCGCGGGTGCGGCTCGACTGCCTGCGCGCGGAGCGCCCGGGGTTGACTCCCGGATGCAGCGTCTTCGAAGCGGACCCGCTCGACGTGCTCCGCGCGCTGTTGCCGCGGGCGTCGAGCCCCGCGAACGCGGCGTTTGCGGGCGGCGCCGTCGGCTACCTCGGCTACGAGCTCTCCGACCAGATCGAGCCGATCGGCCTGGGCGGCGTCGATGATCTCGCGTTTCCGGATCTGTGCCTGCTCTTCGTCGATCGGGTGCTGGCCCAGGACGGCACCACCGGAGAGCTCACGGTCCACGCGCTGGGCTTTGCCGCCGACGACGGCGCGGCACGGGCGCGGGCCGAAGAGGCCGCCGAAGAGTTCACCGCGCAGCTCGCAGAGCCGGTCTCCGCCTCGCCCCGGCGCGTCCTGCGTCGCGCCCCGGCCGCTCCCCACGCCTTCTTCGACTCGACCACCTATGCCAAGGCGGTGAGCGTCGCCAAGCAGGAGATCGCGGCTGGCAACGCCTACCAGGTCTGCCTCACCCACCGTGAGGAGCGCGACTTCCGCGGGGACCCGTGGGATTTCTACCGCCGCCTGCGGACCGAGAATCCGGCACCGTTCGCGAGCTACCTCGAGCTTCCAGAGGGGGTGATCGCGAGCACCTCCCCAGAGCGGTTCCTGCGGCTCTCCGCCGGAGGCGAGGTCGAGAGCCGGCCGATCAAGGGGACGCGCCCGCGCGGCGCGGAGGCCTCCGAGGACCGCACCAACCGCCAGCGGCTCGCCTGCTCGGCCAAGGACCGCGCCGAGAACCTGATGATCGTCGACCTGGTGCGCAATGATCTCGGGCGTGTCTGCGAGCACGGCAGCGTCGAGGTTCCCGAGCTTATGGTGATCGAGTCCTACGCGTCCGTACACCAGATGGTCTCGACCGTGCGCGGGCGCCTGCGCGCGGACTGCGACGCCGTCGACCTGCTGCGGGCGACCTTCCCACCGGGCTCGATGACCGGTGCCCCGAAGATCGCGGCGATGAAGATTCTCGATCGGCTCGAGCCCGTGCGTCGCGGCGTCTACTCCGGCGCGCTCGGCTACGTCGACGTGCGCGGTGGTCTCGATCTCTGCGTCGTGATCCGAACGGCGCTGCTGTGTGACGGCCGCGCCTACGTCCACAGCGGCGGCGGCATCGTCTCCGACTCCGATCCCCACGGCGAGTACCGCGAGGCGTGCGACAAGGCGCGCCCGCTGCTGGCGGCCCTCGACCGCGAGTCCCGCTCTGTCGGGGCGCCCGGCTCCCCCGCTACGCGACCTGGCCGCCGTCGATGGATATCGCCGCGCCGTTGACGTAGCAGGCCTCGTCCGAGGCCAGGTAGGCCATGAGGGCGGCGATCTCCTGCGGCTGGGCGAGCGACGGGAGGTACTGGAGTCGCGCCAACAGCTTCGGGTCGGTGTCGCCCCCAGGCACGTCGAAGTCGCGGGCGAGCGGCGTGTCGACGCCGCCTGGGCAGACGCAGTTGACCCGCAGGCCGCGCAACCCGTACTCGATGGCGAGGCTCTTGGTCAGCGCCACCACGCCGCCCTTCGATGCAGCGTAGGCGGCGCTGTAGGGCGTCCCTGCCAGACCAGCGGACGACGCGGTGTTGACGATGCAACCCCCCACTTCGAGCAGGTGGGGAATGGCCGCGCGGCAGGTGAAGAAGGTTCCGGCGAGGTTGACGTCGAGGACGCGTCGCCATTCGTCGTCTGTGTAGTCCGTGGCGTGGCGATGGATCGAGATGCCGGCGACGTTGACGAGTGCATCGAGCCGCCCCGCCTCACCCACCGCCCAGGCCACGGCGGTGTCGCAGTCCTGGGAGCTCGATACGTCGCACGTCGACGCGTCTGCCGCGCCCGCATCTGCGCGGATCTGCTTGGCGACGGCTTCGCAGGACTCGCCGTCGAGATCGCAGCAGAAGACCCGCGCGCCCTCTCCTCCCAGCCGTTCCGCCGTGGCGCGTCCGATCCCGGAGGCCGCGCCGGTCACGAGTACCACCTTGCCCTGCATGCGTTCCGTATCCATCGCAGCTCCTCAGATGCAGCTGTACAAGGC
>JBHHVG010000477.1:0-2956 GCA_046754165.1 Myxococcota bacterium | reverse complement strand
TCTTGTCAGCCGCTATGATCGACGGCAGTGTGCGGACTCCCAGTACGGCTTCTTCCCATGCTCGTCGTCACCGGCCTGCTCGGCGCGATCGGGCTCTCGGCTCAGGGCGACTCAAGACGGCCGAGAATCCGGGACCTCGGCGTGTCGCCGGGCGTGCTCGAGCCCGGGCAGGACAATGCAATCACCGATGTGGCCGGCGTCCTGGTCGGTCACGCCACGCTGATCGTGCAGCGAGACGGCTGAGCCCCCCCCCGAGGGATCGAGAACTCGTCGTCGGCTGCACCTTCGCGTCGTGTACCATGGGGTGAAATTGGAGCCCCTCGTGCAGCCATCCCCGCAGGACCCGCCCCGCCGACGAGCCACACGGCGCGCACTCGCCGCGATCGCCGTCGTGGCCATCGCCGTGATCGCCAGCTTCTTCGTGCGTGAGTCGCTCGAGGTCGAGTGGACCGCCGAGTCGGTGCGCGCCGCCGTCGAGCAGGCCGGCTTCTGGGGCCCGGTCATCTTCCTGATGATGATGACCTTCCGCTTCGTGGTGCTGATCCCGTCACCGATCCTGCTGTCTGCGGCGGGAATCTGCTTCGGCGTGGCCGCGGGGACGCTGTACGGCGGGCTCGGCCTGCTGCTCTCCGCGCTGCTGAAGTTCGCCGTGGCCAAGCTGCTGGGACGCGAACTCCTGATCGCCCACCTGCCGCAGTCGGCGCGGCAGCGCCTGAAGCTCGCGAACTCGCGGCTGGGGATCGGCGCGCTCGGCGCAGCATCGGGCTACCCGATCGGCCCCGCCGGCATCATCCATGTCGGCGCGATCCTCTCGGGCATGCGCATCGTCCCGTTCACCCTCGCGGTCGGTGTCGGGTCCGTGCTGCGAGCGGCGCTGTTCAGCTACTTCGGGAACGCCTTCACCCAGGGCGAGGGCCTCGTGCTGGCGACGCTGTTGCTGATCGGTGTCGCCGTGGTTCCGCTCGCCGTGCCGCCCTGGCGGGCATGGATCGTCGATCAGGTCAGCGCAGCGCGGACGTCGCAGTAGCCGTCGAGGGCGTCGGTGTTCGGAAGCCGACCGACACATTGTCGACCACGAAGCACACGGTCAGCGCTGCACCTGCAGCGACCGTGATGCCCTTCGCAGCGCCACGGTGTCAGGAAGCGCTCCGCCGCGGCGGGCGCGGAATCAGCATCGGCGTGTGTTCGGCATGGACCGCGTAGTCCGGACGGCGCTCCCGCATGTGGGCCTCGATCAGCGGCAGGCTCACGAACCGGAACATCAGCGTGATGCTGGCTGCGCCGACTCCCGTCCACCACCACGACGGCGCAGCCGACAGGCCGAAGAGGAACAGGCCCCACCAGAAGCCCATCTCGCCGAGATAGTTGGGATGCCGGCAGTACCGCCGGAGACCGGTGACGAGAGTCTGTTGCGGTGCCGGACGACTCTGGCGGAAGTCGAACAGCTCGCGGTCGGCGCGAGCTTCGAGAGCAATCGCAGCGGATGTCACGGCGGTGGCCAGCCAGTCGAGCGCCCCGAACGGCGCAGAGCCCGCTGCGAGCGCCACGTACAGCGGAAG
Source organism: Myxococcota bacterium (assembly GCA_046754165.1). Lineage (GTDB taxonomy): Bacteria > Myxococcota_A > UBA9160 > UBA9160 > SMWR01 > JAFDEI01. The sequence goes on along the minus strand of JBHHVG010000477.1, from coordinate 1,397 downwards.
ACAGCCGGCGAACACCCACAGGGTCGGGAACAGATGGATGCCGGCGAATGCGACGAGCCAGTAGGCGCGCCCGGTGCGTCCGCGGAAGTCCACATAGCGCCAGTCTTCGTGTTCGAGTCCGTTCCACCAGCGCGACCAGTTGTACGTCAGGCGAACCGCCCAGACGGTCACGAGACCGAGGACCACCCACTGACGCGTGACATCCGCCGCCGACAGGTCGGAGTTGGCGATCCAGTAGACCCCGAGAACCGGCGGCACCGCGCTCCAATAGGCGTCGTAGAAGCTCGCGTTGTCGAACGCAAAGCTGAACGCGAAGATCACGCACGTCGCCGCGACGTCGGCGGCGAGCGCCACTGCCAGTGGGTGGTCGAAACCGACCGCGTAGGCCACGGCGATCGCCATGGCAGACGCCACCGCGTATGCAACCAGGATGCATTGAAAGGATCGGGACATGGAAGCACACGCGCCCCAGCGCGGCGTCGAGCCGGGCGGCCACGCCGCGGACGGCCGCCAACGCGAACGGGTGTTGCCAGTTGGAAGGTGTTGGGAGGGTCAGGGGCGTCCGCCGCCGTAACCGCCGCGGCCACCTCCTCCGGAACGCTTGTCCTGGGCTTCGTTGACGCGGAGGGACCGACCCCCCATGTCTGCACCGTTCAGCGCCTGGAGGGCCTTCTCCGCAGCGCTCTCTTCTTCGAACTCGACGAATCCGAATCCGCGCGAACGACCGGTCTCCCGATCGGTGATCACCCGAACCGACACGGTCGTGCCGTGTTGTTCGAACAATTCCCGCAGTTCTTCTTCTGTGGCCGAGAACGAAAGGTTTCCCACGTACAGTTTCTTCAACGATTCATTCCTCGCCGCGTCCGGCGGGCGAAGAGATCCGAACGCGACCTACCGAGACCCCCTCCAGACCGTCCGGGAGCGATCTCCTCCCGCACTATACTCCTGCGCCGGTGCCGTGGGGCAATATTTGCCCCCTTCCGACAGGTCTGGCGGCCTCCAGGCGCGTTGCGCGCTTGGATGAAAAACCCCGCAGTTCCGCGAATTTCGAGGGCCCGACCAAGCGCTGAAGCGGCCCGCTCCAGCGGCGGCCGCGGCGCCGGCTGCGCCGCGCGAGACCGCGGAGGGGGGCGCGGTGGGGCACCGCCGCGAGGCGCCCATCCCCGTCGACCCTTGTACAATCGAGCAGCGATTCCAGGAGAGCGGCGTGAGAGAACGACATCCGATGGCGAAGTCCGTCCCCGCGTGAACACGCGCCTGCTGCTCGGCGCGATCACTGCCGCCTACCTCGTCCTGGTGCTGCCCGCCGTGTCGCGCCACGGCATCTCCAGGGACGAGCAGACCGACCTCACGGTCGCGACCGGCTACGCGACCGAGCCCGGAGCGCTTCTTGCGTC
>JBHHVG010000476.1:0-2979 GCA_046754165.1 Myxococcota bacterium | reverse complement strand
AGGAAGTCGCCGCCGTGGCTCTTGCGGAACCAGTTCACCATGTAGACGTGCGGCAGCCGCGCGCCCTTGCGCCGGCCGATGGAGAGCCAGTGGCCCCAGTAGTCGGCCATGTTGTAGCCGCAGAAGGGGAGCATGGCCATCGGATCGCGGCGCAGCTCGCCGACCTTGCCCGCCGCCGCAGCGGTCTTCTCGCTGCTGATGATCGAGCCCAGGAAGGTGCCGTGCTGCCAGTCGCGGGCCTCGTTGACCAACGGAACCACGGTGGCGCGGCGGCCGCCGAAGAGGATGGCGCTGATCGGGACGCCGTCGGGATCTTCCCACTCCTCGGCGATCACCGGGCACTGGCTCGCCGGGGCCGTGAAGCGGGCGTTGGGGTGGGCGGCCTGCACGCCGTTGTCCGGTGTCCACGGCTCGCCGTGCCAATCCGTGAGCTGGGCAGGCAGCTCTTTCGTCATCTCCTCCCACCACACGTCGCCATCCGGCGTCAGTGCACAGTTCGTGAACAGCACGTTCTTCTCGAGGCTCAGCATGGCGTTCGGGTTCGACTTCATGCTGGTTCCGGGAGCGACTCCGAAGAAGCCGGCCTCCGGGTTGATCGCGTAGAGGCGGCCGTCGTCGCCGAACTTCATCCAGGCGATGTCGTCGCCGATGCACTCGACCTTCCAGCCCGGGATCGTGGGCGTCATCATCGCCAGGTTCGTCTTGCCGCAGGCGCTCGGGAAGGCCGCGCAGACGTAGCGGACACTGCCCTCCGGCGAGGTGATCTTGAGGATCAGCATGTGCTCCGCCATCCAACCCTCGTCCCGCGCCATCGCCGAGGCGATCCGCAGCGCGAAGCACTTCTTGCCGAGCAGGGCGTTGCCGCCGTACCCGGAGCCGAACGACCAGATCTCGCGGGTCTCCGGGAAGTGGACGATGTACTTGTTTTCGGCGTTGCACGGCCAGGGCACGTCTTGCGCGCCGTCGCCGAGCGGGGCACCGACGGAGTGCAGGCAGGGGACGAAGTCACCGGATCCCAGGGTGTCGAGCACCCGCTTTCCGATGCGCGTCATGATCCGCATGTTCGCGACGACGTAGGGCGAGTCGCTGATCTGCACGCCGATGTGGGCGATGGGAGAGCCGACGGGGCCCATGCTGAAGGGAATGACGTACATCGTCCGGCCCCGCATGCAGCCGGAGAAGAGGCCGCGGAGGGTCTCCTTCATCTCGGACGGGTCGGCCCAGTTGTTGGTGGGGCCGGCCTGCTCCTCGCGAGCCGAGCAGATGAAGGTCCGGTCCTCGACGCGCGCGACGTCCGCCGGATCGGAGCGAATGAGATAGCTGTTGGGCCGCTTCTCCTCGGAGAGCTTCGTCGCCGTTCCGCTCGCGAGCATCTGCTCGATCATCTCGGCGTACTCGGCTTCCGACCCATCGCACCAGCGGACGCGATCCGGGCGACACAGACCCTCGACCTCCTTCACCCAGGCGGTCAGCTTCTCGTTGTTCGTCATCGAAGACCTTCCTTCGTCGTCTCGGTACTCGAACCGGCGGTGGCGAGAGCCCGTCGCGCGCGCCGCGAGGCTCGCCGCGAGCTTCGTGGACGCCCGAAAGGCGAGGAGTATAGGCGTTCCGTGGACGCTCCGCGGTGGCGCCGTCAGTTTTTTCCGCCGCCGTCGCAGCGGATCCGGAAGGCGGCGGATTCGCGCGATTGGAGCGGCGCTACTCCTTTACGGGGTAGGCGCGCTGCATGCGGAACCAATCCAGCATGCGGCGCCAGCCTTCGGTCGCCGCCATCGGGCGGTAGCTGGCGCGGTAGTCGGCGTGAAACCCGTGGGGCGCGCCGGGAAAGAGAGCGATCTCGGAGCTGCTGCCGGAAGCGGCCAGTCGCGCGCGCATCTGCTGCACGGACTCGATGGAAATCCCGGAGTCCTCCGTACCGTAGAGGCCGAGGATCGGCGCGTGCGGAGCGTCGGCCACGTCGAGGGGATGGGTCGGCGTCTCCGGCCGCTTCTCCCCGGCCAGCCTGCCGTACCAGGCGGCGCCGGCCTTCAGCGTCGGGTTGTGGGCGCAGTAGAGCCAGACGATGCGCCCGCCCCAGCAGAACCCCGTGATCACGACCCGGGAGGTGTCGCCCTTGCCGTGGTCCTTCGCCCAGGCCAGCGTGGCGTCGAGATCCGCCAGCACCTGCTCGTCCGGCACCTTGACCACGATCTCCTCGAGGATCTTCCCGACGCTGGTCTGCTTCGATACGTCGCCCTGGCGCTGATACAGGTCCGGCGCGATGGCGAGGTAGCCCTCCTTCGCGAGACGACGGCAGACGTCGCGGATGTACTCGTGGACGCCGAAGATCTCGTGAACCACCAGTGCCACCGGTGGCGTGTCGCCGGACGCGGGTGCCGCGTAGTACGCGGCCATGCTGCCGCCCGCCACCGGAATCGAGACGTCCCCGGTCTCGAGGCCGGCCTCTTCGGTGTGGATCGCGGAGGCGAAGACCGGCTCGGCGGCGATGGCGTAACCGGCGACGAGCGCGCTCGACACGAGAAACTCGCGCCGGGTGACGTCGTGGTCACTCGCAGGCAAGGATCGCTCCCACGAGTCCTCCGAGCAGCAACAGCACGTTCGAGCCGATGGTGAGGAGGAAGCCCGGCCCCCGCCTGGCCGGATCGATGGCGTAGCCCCGGGCGTAGAGCGCCCGCCCCAGCACGAAGACCATCCCCAGGATGGCGGCGAAGAGGGTGTCGACGAAGTGGGCGAACAGGAAGAGCGCCGGGAGGAAGACCACGAGCTGTTCGATGGTGTTCTGTTGGATGCGGTAGTAGCGCTCGAACTCGGTATGGCCGTGTGTCGCCGGCGCCGCCACTCCGAACCGGCCCCGCGCCTGCCCGCACTGCACGACGAAGACGAGGTACTCGATCAGGGCCAACGAAGCGACGATGCAGACGAGGCTCACGGGCTCCTCCTGACCCGGTACCTATAGCGAAGCCCGCCGGGATCCCGGCC
>JBHHVG010000475.1:0-2983 GCA_046754165.1 Myxococcota bacterium | reverse complement strand
GGGCCACCTCCGAGGGACCAAAGAGGTGGAGCCACAGGCGCTGCAACAGGTAGTAGAGCGGCGGGCTGTTCTCGCGAAGCAACACGCTTCCGGCGTCTGCGATCGCGGCCATCTCGAAGCTGAAGGCCTCGTCCATCCACAGCTCGGCCGCGCCCAGGTGGTGGAACCGCAGCAGGGCCGCGAGGCCGACGAGCAGTGAAGCGATGGCGCTGAACCGCCAGTCCGGCATCCCAGTCTTCAATCGGCGTCTTCCCACAGCCACATCGTTCGCAGGCTCAGGGTCCAGAGCATAGCCAGCGGCAGCAGCGCCGTGAGACCGGGCAGCGACTGAAAGGGCAGGATCGCGGCGATGTCGCCGCGGAAGAAGGCCGGCAGGCTCCGCGTCAGCCACGGGCTCGACCAGTTCGCCGCGAAGGTGGGCTCGAGCAACGCCGCGATGGGCGCGCCCGGCGGGATCTGGGGATCGGCCAGGAGGACGGGGAGGTGCAGAGACACCGCCACGACGCCGGCAACGATCACGGCGGGTCGCCAGGGCGAACCGCTGGCGAGTGCCGAGAGAATCGGCAGGAACAAGAAGGGCAGCATTCCGATCTGATGGCGGGCGCCCATCGCCCACCCGCCCCACCACATGTAGTAAGACGAATTGAACAGCAGGTAGCCGACGAGCAACACGCCCGCCGCGACGAGATCCGGGCGCCACGCGGCGTGCTCCCGCCAGGCGCGGCGATATCCGACGAAGAAGAACAGCAAGAACGGCGAATAGAAGAACAGCCCCTTGAATGGGTGAATGGTCGCGTAGTAGAGCGCGGCCGCACTCGGGGCGCCGACGCCCATGACACCTCGGGCCATGCCCTCCCGAAACTGGCTCTGCACCTCGTGGGCGTAACCGAGGCTGAGATCCCCGAACAGGGCATGGTTGTAGGCGAGCTGGGCGGCGCGGGGGGGGAGCGCACCGGCGACCATCCCGGCGGCGCTGCGAGCCGGCCGCAGCGTCGCGGAAAAGAGCAGCAGCAGGACGGCGCTGGCGAGCCCGAAGGTGAACTCGAGGAATCCGGCCGTGGAGACGAGCAGGCCGATTCCCACCGCGCGGACCGGCGTGACCGCGCCCTGCCTCCTCGCCGACAGCGCGAGGACGTACGCCGCGAGCACACACGCCGCTGCGGGAAGATAGGCGTAGAAGAGGGAGGTGTAGCCCCCCAGGTTCGTGCCGAAGAAGAGCAGGAGCGTGAGCATCAGCGCATCGCGGCCCCGGGCGCCGAAGAGCCGCATCAGGCGGTGGAAGAGCGCGGCCGCGAGGGCTCCGAGGAGGCCCACGGTCCATGCGGTGCACCACTGGCGCGCCGCGGCGATCCGCGTGACCGCATCCGCGCCCTCGAGGAACGGCGACACGAGGGCGTAGAACGGCACCGCCAGGAAGCTCAGGGCGGGGCTCTTGTCCGAGTAGACGTGCCCGCCGAAGGCCGCCTTGTCGAGAGTACCGGTCAGCGGCTGGTCGTGATAGGCGTCGATCGCGACGGTGCCGTGGTCGACGACCGCAAAGGTCACCGCGATGCGCGAGTTCACGTTGTAGCCGGGCCGGCCGTGAAGCACGCACGCGAACGTGACCCAGCAGACGGCCACGAGCAGCACCTCGACCCGGTGTCGGCGCAGCGTACCGCGGATCGTCTCTTTCTGGTTCATCGTCAGCCACCGCTTCAGGAGGGCGGATCGAATGAATCACGCCAGGCGCGATCCCGCCAGCGGAAGTGGCTTCGGCTGCGGCGGGCCGTTGTTGCGGCGCCGGGCGCCGCCGCCGACAATCGCGCTGGATCTGCGCCGCGGTTCGGCCGGGTCGACACCTCTCTCGGAGTGGGCTGCCGTTGAAGGGCACGCGCGGGATCGCCGCCTCGATCGCACTCGGAATCGGGAGCCTCGCCGCGCTGCTGCTCGCACTCGAGTTGGGGTTGCGGGCGTTCGCCGCGTTCTCCGAGGAAGATTTCGACGCGCTGATGGATCAGCCGCGCGACGTGGAGGATGGTCCGCTCCACCTGCTCGACCTGATCCGTCGCCACCCGGATCCGGGCATCGTCTACACGCTGCGCCCCGGAACCCGCGGCCTCTTCCACGGACGAGCGGTGCGGATCAACGCGCTGGGGATGCGGGGAGTGGAGCGCGCGCGCGAGAAGCCGCCGGGCACCTTCCGGGTGCTGGCGCTCGGCGACTCGCACGTTTTCGGCTGGAAGGTCGAGGAGGAGGAAGCCTTCCCTGCCGTCGTCGAGGAGCTGCTGGCCCGACGCTCCGACATGCGCGTGGAGGTGCTCAACGCGGGGGTGCCCGGCTACAACGCCATGCAGGAGGTGCGGACCTTCGAGCTCCTCGTCGACGACCTCGACCCGGACCTCGTCCTCATCAACTACGTCGACAACGACATGGACCTGCCGAACTTCCTGGCCGAACCGGTGGACGTCTGGCGCCTGCGCACGTCGTTCCTCGCAGAGCTCGTCCGCAAGCGGATGGCGCGCCTGCGGGGCTGGCACCTCTTCCCCGGCAGGATGGTCGCCGTGCCGGTCGGTCCCGAAGACCGCTATCGCTTGCCGCCGGACCGGATTCCCGAGCGCTACCGCGGGCTCCAGGGCTGGAAAGCGCTGCTGGCCGCCTATGGACGCCTGGCCCGGTCGGCGGGGGAGCGCGGGCTCCCGGTGGCCGTGGTCTTCAACTGGAACGACTACCGAGCGCGCCTCGCCGGAGTCGTGGACGACGTGCTGCCCGCCCACGTGCGGCAGCTCGCCGCGTTCAGCGAAGCGCGGGGACTGCTCGTGATCGACCCCCAGGAGCGCGTCATCGCCACGCTGCGTGAGCGCCGCCTGCCGCACGAGAGCCTGTGGACGGATCCGGACGATCCCCATTCGAGTGCGTTGCGCCACCGTCTCGTGGCGGAGGAGATCGCCGAGCGCGATCCGCTGCTCTACCGGATTCGTCACGCGCACCATTATCGGACGGGCGA
>JBHHVG010000474.1:0-2991 GCA_046754165.1 Myxococcota bacterium | reverse complement strand
CGTCGCTTCCTGCGGGCGGCATCGGGCGCACATGCCCGGCAGCTCCGCGAGCTCGGCGTCGAGCAGGTAGACGACCTCGTCGCCCGCGCGCTGCGCCAGGATGCCCTCGCTTCCGCGCAGCAGGCCTACGGAGATCTCGGCCAGCACCGGAGCCCCCTCGCCTTCACCGCTGTCCGGCGCCGCGCCGAACACGTTGAACACCGCGTTGGCCGGGGCGAGACCCAGCTCCGCCAACTCGTCGGGCCCCATGGACTCGGCAACGACGTCCCGGGCCGTGAGATCCGAGAGCGCGGCCACCAGCGCCGCGAGCTTGCCGGGCGCGAACGTCTCGGGCTGCGACGTCCAGCCGACGTCCGCCTTCTCGGAGGAGATCCCGATGGATTCGCCGCTTTCGGTGTGGAAGATCACGTCGATGCGGGCGGCGTCGGCGACGCGGAAGTCGCCGAGCTGTTTGAAGCGATAGGCGGCGACCTCGGTCGGAAGGTCGGTCACGCGGTCCGCGGCGAGGCGATAGAGGGAGGGGTGGATCGTCCGCGCCAGGCGCTCGTCGCCGTCGGGGCGACTGCCGATGGCGAGCGCCACCTCGAAGGGCTCACCGTCGCCCTCGCCGCCGCCCGAGAGTGTGACGGCGAAGGCCGGGGCGTCGAGACCGCTGACATCGTCCGCAGGCGGATCGTCCTCGAAGCCATTGGCCCGCAGGAACGACAGGTCGGACAGCAGATTGGCCACGGTCTCCTGATCCGCCAAGAGACCCTGAGGCCGCAGCATCCTCCAGCCGTCCTCGCCCTTCTCGAGCTCGACGTGCTCGCCGGGCCAGTGGACGTCGATGCGATCGACGGCCTCGCGGTCGAAGGAGAGCAGCCGCTTGTCCCGAAGGTCGGCGAGGGTCTTCTTGAAGGCGTTCACGCGGTAGGTCGGCACGACATAGACATCGGGCCGACCGTCAGCGGAGGCGTAGGTGTTCGAGCCCACGGGCGCCGCGTCCCCGAGGCGCAGGCTGTGCAGGGCGCCGCCCGCCTCGAAGTCGATCTCGCGCCGGTCGTCGTCGAGCCCGTAGACCGCTGGAGCCTGGGCCTCCTCGATGGACGTCTCTCTGGAGATCTCCACCAGGGCGGACGCCATGGCGTCGAAGGCGAAGGCGTCCGCCGGGAAGGACAGCGGCTCGACCAGCCTCCAAGCGCCCTCCGCACGCACCGCGCGCACCGGCGCACCGTCGGCCGTGTCGAGGGCGATCGCCGTGATGTCGTCCTCGACGATCCCCGCGAAGACGCGCTCTTCCGCCTCGTCCGCGGCGCGCCGGCCCTCTTCGCCGCGAATCTCGTAGAAGTAGACGAATGCCGCGAGCGCGGCCGCCGCCAGGAACAACAACCCGGTGGTCTTGGGGTTCACTTCTTCACGGCTTCCGGCGCCTGGCGTCGGGACCACCAGGTGAAGACCCCGAGCACTGCCAGCGCCTCGGGGAGCACGAACAGAGACAGCAGCCGGATCCGCTGAAACTCCGCCGCCGTCGGCTGGAAACGGGACGCCCGGGACTTGTTCGGACGCACCGAGATGGCCTCGACGTCCCCGAGCAGCCAATTGATCGAGTTCACGAAGAGATCGCGGTTCCGGTAGGCGTCGATCATCTCGTTGTTCGCGAAGTCGGCGTCTCCGAACACGACCACCTGCCCTTCCGCCGCCGCCGACGCGTCCGCGCCGTCCCCGTTCGCGTCTTCGTCGAGCGGACGCTGGACGCTCCCGGCCACGGCGATCGGCACCGGACCCGAGAGATCGTCGTCCCCGAACTCGGCCTTCCCCTCGCCATAGAATCGCTCGAGATCCCGCTCGGCCCAGGAATCGCCGCCCGTGAAGACGATCTCGGTGAGATTCGCGGATGCGTCCGGATCGACCGCGATGCTGCGAACTACGTGGAAGAGCACCGTGTCCCGCATCTCCCGCGTGATCTCGTGACTCTTCGAGTAGCTGCCGGCGAACGGGGTGGTGGCGCGCCCGAAGACGGCGAGCTGGCGATCGACGACGACGTCGTCTCCGACGTCCACGCCCCATGCCTCGATGTCTTCTACCAGGTCGGTCTTGGCCCGCGGATCGATCATCGCCAGCACCGAGCCGCCCCGGGCGAGGTAGCGATCGAGGGCGTCGCGTTCCGACCGCAGCAGCGGTCGCGTCGGACCGGCGGCCACCACGACATCCGCGTCGGCGGGAACGTCGCCGGCGGCGGCGAGCAGCAGCTTCTCCACGCGGTAGTTCTCGTTGCGCAGTGCCTCGGCGGCACGGGAGTAGCCGTCCTTTTCCGAGGCCGCCGGCCCCTCGATGGCGCGCTCGTGATGTCCCTCGAGGAAGTAGACGGCCTTCTCGCCGGTGCGCGTGAGCTTCACCATCGCGTTGGTGATGTTCTCCTCGTTCACTTCCGCCACCTCGATCGCCTCGTCGCCGAGGGCGATGCGCAAGAGGCCTCGGCCGAGCTGCTCCGGCGTGATCTCGTAGCGGGCAAGGAGGTCGGGGCGCGCGTTCGGATCGGCGAACTCGGAGACCTTGAAGCGGTCGCTCGCGTAGGTGTAGCGGTCGAGGAGGTCGCGCACCGGCGGCGCGTCGAGCGGCGCGAACAGCGCGGCGACCTCCACGTCGTGCTCGAGCCCTTCCAGGACCTTCACGCTCTGGTCCGACAGGGAGTGCACGCTCTGCTCGCTCCAGTCCCAGCGTACGTGGTAGCGGGTCGCGAGAAAGCCAAGCATCCCGAGGATGGCGATGGCGAGAAGCGTCCCGAGGGTGGCGCTGGTCCCGTACTTGCCGGCTCGCCGCACCTCGGAGGCACTCATGCGGTCCCGCAGGGCGTCGAAGTTGAGGGCCGCCGCAGCCCCGAGCATCAGGACGCCGAGCACGAGGTTGGTGACGATCCAGCCCAGATTGGTGGGAACGCCCAAGAACGCGATCAGGAAGCTGAACAGCGCGAAGAGCACGGCGACGAGCCCGAGGGCCCCCAGCAGGGAAGGC
>JBHHVG010000473.1:0-3025 GCA_046754165.1 Myxococcota bacterium | reverse complement strand
TCCGGCGTCGGGCAGGAAGACGGCGTCGACGCCGTCTTCCTGCCCGACGCCGGAGAGATGCTTGCCCCCGGCAGCCAGACCATCGTCGATGTCGCGGAGCTCTCGAAGCCCCTGTGCGGCCGCGCGCGGCCCGGCCACTTCTGCGGAGTGGCGACCATCGTCAGCAAGCTGCTGCTGGCGGCGAAGCCGCACGTCGCCGTCTTCGGCGAGAAGGACTTCCAACAGCTCGCCATCATCCGCCGCATGGTTCGCGACCTGGGCTTCGACGTCGAAGTCGTCGGGGCGCCGACGGTGCGAGAAGCCGACGGCGTGGCCATGTCGAGCCGCAACGGGAATCTCGACCCGGAAGCGCGACGGCAGGCCGTGGCGCTGGTGCGGGCGTTGGATGCGGCGGAGAGCGCCGTTGCGGCGGGTGAGTGCAGCTCCGAACGGCTGCTCGCCGGCGTGCGCCGCGAGATCGCGAAGTCTCCACTGGCCACCATCGACTACGCGGAGCTGTGCGACCCGGACGACCTCTCTCCGGCTTCCGATTCCCTCGACGGACCGGTCCTGCTGGCGCTGGCCGTCGTCTTCCTGCCCGGCGATTCCTCCACGGGAAGCCGGGTGCGACTCATCGACAACCGCGTGCTGCGCCCGCAGCGCCACCGTGAGGACCTCCCGTCATGAAGCGGACGATGCTCAAATCCAAGATCCACCGAGCCACGGTCACCGACGCGAACGTCGAGTACGAGGGCAGCATCACGATCGATGCCGATCTTCTCGAGGCGGCGAACATCCTGCCCTACGAACAGGTCGACGTTCTCGATTGCACCAACGGCGCGCGGCTCCAGACCTACGTGATCGAGGGCGAGGCCGGGTCCGGAGAGATCTGCATCAACGGGGCCGCCGCCCACCTGGTCAAGCCGCACGACATCGTCATCATCTGCAGCTACGCGCAGGTGGAGGACGCCGAGTGCCGCGCCTGGAAGGGCGTGCGTGTCTTCGTGGACGAGAAGAACGTCCCGCGAGACATCGCCTGAGCCGGTACCATCCCGCACGGGATGGCGGAAGACCAACCGATACGGCAGATCATCGCGAGCAACCGCCGCGCGCGGCACGACTACGAGGTGCTCGACACCTTCGAGGCCGGCATCGCTCTGGTCGGCCCGGAGGTCAAATCACTGCGCAACGGCAAGGCGAACCTGGCGGACGGCGAGGTCTTCCTCGCGAATGTGCACATCGGCCCCTACGAGCAGGCGTGGCGCGAGAACGTGGCGCCGCGGCGGGAGCGGAAGCTGCTGCTGCACCGTTCGGAGATCACCCGACTCACGGTTAAGGTGGCCGAGCGCGGGCTCACGCTGATCCCCCTCCAGCTCTACTTCAAGAACGGCCGCGCGAAGGTCGAGATCGGCCTGTGCCGCGGCAAGCGCCGCTACGACAAGCGGCAGGCCATCCGCAAGCGCGAGACGGATCGCGACCTGCAACGCGCCATGCGCGGCCGCGGGCGAGGCGGGTGAACGCGCGGCGGTGCGCGGCGGGGATGGCCCCGGTGCTGGCTGCTGTGCTCGCGGCCTGCGCGGCAGAGCGGAGCGCGTTTCCGGAGCAGCCGGCCGACCGGCCCGAGTACCGGCCCGACCGCCTCAGCTACGCCGCGTTCCAGGCTGCGCACCCGGAGCTTCTCGAGCCCAACTATCTGCCGTTCATGGTCCACCGCATCCCCCGTGACGACCCGCGCGGCGCCGCCATGGTCTTTTGCCGCTGGGACGAACAGGGCATGCCTCTGTCCATCTATGTCGCGACGCCGGTCATCCCCGAGGAGCTCGAAGACGAGTTCGAGCCCGCGGACCCCGCCAGCTACGTGGCCGCCGTCGTCGCCGCACTCGACATGTGGGAGCGCGACCTCGAGGGTCTGGTCCGCTTTCGCCTGGTCGCGAGCCCGGAGGAGGCGGACATCTCCCTCAACCTGATCGCCGCCGCCGCGCGGACGCCGGATCCAGAGGTGAAGGTGCTCGGGACGACGCCGTTCGCCGGGGCGTGCGCGAGCCGGGGGATCCGCAGTGGCTCGACGGCCCACGAGGTCGAATTCTCGGTGCCGCGGGCGGATCTCTACATCGCAGACGAATACGGCTTGCTCCTCCCCGACCAGGTCCAGTGGATCGCGCTGCACGAGATCGGACACGCCTTGGGCATGCGCCGCCACAGTCCGATCCCAGCGGACCTGATGTACGAGGTCGTGCGCGACCGGGTCGTGGTGAGCGGGCTGTCGACCGAGGACGTGAACTCCTTCGTATCCCTCTACCAGCTCGAGAACGGCACCGTCTTCACCCATCTTCCCCACGACGAGGCGGCGGCGCCGTCTTCGGCTCGGATTCCGCCCTCCAGCGGGCCGCCCAAGCTGGCGCTGGCGCCCTACGTCGACCCGCGTCACGGCTTCCAGGTGAAGCCGCCCCTCGGGTGGATGCGCATCGAGACGCCCCGCGGCATGGTCGCGGCAGACGGAGTCAGCTGGGACTACTCGGCGTCCTTCCAGGTGATCGTCGAGCGCTACGCCACCATCGAAGAATACCTCGACCGCTTCGCGATCCACTATCTCTCCCGGGGCCGTCTGGTCGGGTGGGAGTTCGAAACGTTTCGTGGCCTGCGGGCGCTGCGCGTATCGCTGGTCACCCACGACGATGCCACGGTCGAGCAGAACCTCTTCATCGAAGTCGGCGACGGACGCGTGGTCATCGTGATCACGGACTGCGCGACGGAGGATTCCGGCGGCTACGCCCCTTGGTTCGAAGCCGCGCTGGCGTCGCTCGAGATCTGGGAGGCGCCCGGCGCCGGCGAGAGCGCGGGCCAGGTCGATCCCTGAGCGATCAGTGGTGGGCGTGGGCGTCGTGCTCGCCGTGGCGCCGCACCGGCAGGTGGTGGGACGGGGAGAAAGCGGTGGACCGATACCAGCTGGTCACCTCGGCCGGGGCATTCCTATGCGAGGTCGAAGGCGAACAGGCCTTTATCACCGGGGTGTATGACTGATTGTCGCCCGGGCCGACTTCTTCCT
>JBHHVG010000472.1:0-3029 GCA_046754165.1 Myxococcota bacterium | reverse complement strand
CAGCTCCCGATAGCGCAGACACAGATGGATTCCGAAGTCGACCCCGAGCCCGATGAAGAGCACGGCGAACGACACGGAGATCATGTTGAAGTGCCCGAGCGTGACCGCCGTGAAGCCCGCGGTATAGACCAGCCCGACCACGAGCGTGAAGAGCGTCGCCAACACGAGGCGCGGCGACCGCAGCGCCACGGTCAGAATGATTCCGACCAGCAGGAAGGACCCGAGCCCCGCCAAGGCGGCCTGGCTGCGGACCACCTCCATCTCTTCGTACGACAGCGCGATGTCGCCGGTGATGCGGACACGGACACCGTTGTCCGGGGTCAGCCCGAGATCGGCGACGATGCGACGCACCGCGAGGATCGAGTTCTTCGCGGGCTGGAGGTCATTGAAGTCGAGCACCGGCTGCACCAGCAGGAAGCGGCGGCGCGCGTCACCGTCGAAGCCCTCACCGGCGATCACTTCGGCCCAGGAGAGATGAAAGGGCTCGCCGGCCGAAACGGCGTCGAGGGCCTCGGCGAATCGATCCATCATGGGCTGGATGCGGTCTCCGTGGACATCGCCTTCGCGGACCGCGCGCACGCCGCGGTCCATCATCGAGGTCAGCCCGTACAGGCTTCCGTCCCGTGACAGCTCCGCGAGATAGATCTGGTTCTCCGCCAGGCGGTCGGCGAGGTCTTCGAGCTCCGCCGTGTCGAGGTAGAGAAACGCGTGCTCCTCGAAAAACGCTCCTCCGCCGGGCAGGTACGCTTCGCGGAAGTAGCGGGGTTCGGCCTGGAGGCCCGCCAGCAGATCCGTCGCCGCCTCACCGGCGCGCTCCGGCGTGACGGCGTCGAGCACCACGAAGATGTTCTCGTACTGGGTGGGGAAGGCCTCGTGGTAGCGCCGCTCCGCCTCCTTGAAGGGGAGGTCCCGCGCCAGGAGCTGATCCGGGGACCCCTCGATGCCGAGGTGGTCCGCGGAGTAGACGACACACGTCAGGGCGCCCAGCAGGGTCAGCAGGATCACCCGGTAGGGGCGGCGCCGCACGGCGTCCACCCAATGTGCAAGCAGCCGCCCAATCGCCGCTTCCAGCTGGGAATTCACGGTTCGCGGGCCTCCGTTCGGGCCGGCCGCCGGGCCCGGAGGCCCGACCGTGGGGGGACACGCCGTGGGTAGCAGATCGCGCAGCGGGCGGGTCGTCCGTCTGGGGCGCGGCGGCGACGTGCCTCGGTGTCTCGTTCGGCGGCAACCTTCGCTAGACTCCCCTGCGTCGAAATTGCGGACGGGTGAGAGGCGGCCGCGTAAGCCCCCCGGAGAATCACGTGAAGCACTGGACGCACCTGCTGCGCGCGGTCGTGATGCTCGCGCTCTTGTCGTGGCCCACCGCCGCGGCCGCCGATCAGGCTGGCCTGCTGCCGGAGGCGCCGCCGACCGCCGTCGTCGACGACCTCCACGGTGCGCTGCTCGAGGTCATGAAGGAAGCCGACCAGCTCGGGTACCAGGGCCGCTACGACCGGCTGCTGCGCGTCCTGCCGAGCTTCTTCGACCTGCCCTTCATGGCCCAGAAGTCTGTCGGCAGGCACTGGAAGAACGCAGACGAGGAGAGGCGCGCGCAGCTCGTCGAGACCTTCAAGGCGTTCACGACGGCCAATTACGCCGGCAACTTCGACCGCTACACGGGCCAGACCTTCGAAACCCTCGGCGACGAGCAGTCGACCCACGGCACCGTGCTCGTCCGGACCCGCCTGGTCGATCCGCATGGCGAGACGGTGCAGCTCAACTACCGCGTGCGTCCCGTCGACGGCAGGTGGAAGATCATCGACATCTACCTGAACGGGACCGTGAGCGAGCTTGCCCTGCGCCGCTCGGAGTACTCGTCACTGATCCAGCGCGAGGGCTTCGACTCCCTGCTGGTCGCGCTCAACGAGAAGATCACGGATCTCTCGGCCACCACTCCCGCGGCAAAAAGCCCCTGATTCTGGCCGGAACGGGCGGCGCGGGCGATTCCCCAGCGCGGGCGGCTCCCCTCAGCGAGCGGGGGCGGTGCGGGCGTCCGACGGCCCGAGGTGTCCGGTCGCGTCCACCGGCGGGAGCCCTTCGACGGCGGCCCGCCGGCTCTGGAGGTAGGCGCTGCGCAGGGCTGCGTAGTAGTCCACCGAAGACCCCTCCAGGGCCTCGAGCTCGTCGTGGACGTCGTCGATCGCCGTCAGGCCAGTGCCCGAGCCGATGTACACCTGCAGCAGGACGTCGGTCGGGCCGAGGATGTAGGTCAGCGGTTGGAACGCCAGGTCGACGACGGTTCCGAAACCGTCTCGCACGGTGGTGGGGCCGAAGACCGGAACCATCAGGTAGGAGCCGGCGCCCACTCCGTACGTCGCGAGCGTCTGGCCGAAGTCGGACTCGTGCCGCTCCCAGCCCGCCTCGATGGCCGGGTCCAGCAAGCCACCTACCCCCAGCGTGCTGTTGAGCACGAAACGGCCGAGGGTCTCGGCGGCGTCGACGAAGCGGAGCTGAAGCAGGTCGTTGACGAGCGTCTTCGGGGAGTGGAGGTTCAACACCGCCCGGCGAATGCCGCGGCGGGCGGGACCGGGCACCAGGAAACGGTAGCCGCGGGTGACGGGATCGACGAAGTAGGTCTGGACCTGCTGATTGAAGTAGAAGACCCTGCGGTTCGTGCTCTCGAACGGATCCGCATCCGTCATGGGATCCGGCGCGTCGAAGTCCTCGTCGAAGATGTCGTCGAAGAGCGGATCGGCGACCGGCGCCGCCGCCGGAAGCTCTGTCCCCTCGGGGACATCAAGTGGGTCCGCCTGCCCCGCGCCAACGGCGAGAAGCAGCGAGGCCCCGAGCGCCAGAGCGACGCAACCCGCCCGGGTGTGGAGGCGATTCCTCATCCGATTCTCCGACAGGGACGGGTTGCAGGAGCGGAGCGCGGGCGGTCGGTTTCCCTGTGGTCAATCCACCGGGCGGCGCGCCCGATTGTAGACGGGCTCTCCCCGCGCTTCCAGGAGTGGGGAAAGGCCCCGGGCTGGCGGGAAGATCGCCCCTCG
>JBHHVG010000471.1:0-3032 GCA_046754165.1 Myxococcota bacterium | reverse complement strand
CAGCTGAACGCGGGTGGTTCGAGCGCCGTGCAGGCCGCGGCGAGCCCGTGAACCGTTCCGCTCGGGCGGGGTTTCCCGAATGCGCTCAGCCGAGGACCGCGCGGGGATCCGACGCGGACGGCGCGTCGGAGAATCAGGCCGGCTCGCCCGCGCCGTCCTCCCGCTGTGGCAGCAGCAGGTCTTCCAGGAAGAAGGCGGACAGCTCGGCGCGGCCCCGCAGCCCGGACTTCCGATACACCGAGACCGCGTGCTGGCGAACCGTTCGCTCGCTTCGCTCCAGCACTGCGGCGGCCTGCTTGTGGCCGAGCCCCTTCAGCAGGAGCAGGGCGACCTCCTGCTCGGCGGGCGTGAGAGACCAGCGCTGGAACTGCGCCTCGATCTCGTCGCCGAGGCCGCGCAGGAGTCGCGTCGCCCGCCCGCGCCAACGGTCGCGCTCCCGCTCGCGGGCGCGCAGGTCGCGTTCCGTCTGTTGCACACCGCGCCGGGCGTGCATCCACCCGCTCCACAGATAGAACACGGAGCCGAGGCACAGTGCCACGAACGTGAGCTCGGCGATCACGTGGGTGGCCCGCCAGGTTTCCGGCCGATCGAGCGCGACATCGACGGCGCTGAAGATGGCAATGGCGACCAGCAGGGCGGTGAGCCCCGCGCGGAAGCCCGGATCCACGTCGTCTGCCGGGGTTCGCACGATATTCCACCCTTCCGAGCCGTGGCAGTCATTTGCCGGATGGACTGCCGGGTTGCGCGCCTCCACGATGGTCTCTCGCAGCAGCCATCTCGCCGCGCGGAGGACGTCCCTATGATCCCCGATCCGCTCCACCCCGCCATCGTGCACTTTCCGATCGTCCTGGCCCTTCTGGCACCCGTCGGCGCGCTCGTGGCGGCCTGGGGCATCGCTTCCGGCCGCGTCTCGCCGCGCGCATGGATGGGCGTGGTGGTGCTCCAGATCGTCCTCGTGGCGTCGGGCTGGCTCACCCTGGAGACCGGCGAGCGAGAGGAAGAGCGGGTGGAGCGGGTCGTGGCAGAACGTCACATCGAGGATCACGAGGAGGAGGCAGAGCGATTCCTGCTGCTCGCGGCCCTGACGCTCCCGTTGGCGGCGGCCGGGCTGATGCGGTCCGCCGCGGGCACCGCGGCGCGCGGAATCACCGTCCTGGCTGCCGCGATCGTCGCGGCGGCGGTCGGCGCCGTCGGCCACAGCGGCGGCGCCCTGGTCTACCAACACGGTGCGGCCCAGGCCTACACGCAGCGGGACGCCGGCTCGCGGCCGGTCTACGGAGCCAACTTCGCCTTCGACGATCACGACGAACACGGCGATCGCGACGAACACGGCGATCACGGCGAAGACGACGACTGAAGCGGGTCGACCGGCCCGCGGCTTCGGCGGCTGCTACCGCGAACGCGAGACCGCGTGGCGGAAGCCGGAGTACTTCGGCTGGTCGATGGCCACCTGGTTGACGACCGCCTCGCGCAGCACCTCCGCCAGGCCGGGGTGGTCGAGCGGAAGCTTCCCCTCGCGCAGCGCGTGGACGAGCCGCCAGCGCTGCGCCGACAGGTCGTCGCTGCCATCGAAGAGCGCCTGCAGCCCCGCGAGCTCCGCCGCGCGCGCCGCGGGCCCCAGGGCCAGCTCACGCCGCACCACGTCTACGGAATTCGACGCCACCCGAGCCAGGAACTGGCTGCGCCCGCGGGTCTGCTCCATGACGTCACCGCGCAGGAATTCGCGCACGCTCGTCAGCAGCTCGTCGGCTCGCGGCATCTCGAAGTCGCCGCGGTCCGCGACGGGCCCGGCGACGGTGACGGGCCCGGGGATCAGCAGGTTGACGCAGTCCACCTGACACTCGGAGCTGCGCCGCCCGATGGCGGCGCGCTCGACGCTCTGGTCCGCGCCCGTGCGGTATTGCTGCGCCATCTGGAGGCAGCCGACCGACCACCAGAACGAGCCGAACACCTCCCAGAACCGCACGTGCCCGGGATCCACGGGCGTTCCGGAGACGGACTCGTAGCCGCGGAACAGGTCTGCACGGTCGCCGAAGCCGCCCACCTCGCGCTCGCGCACGCCGAAGCGCCAGGAGTTCGTGCACAGCCAGCCGAGGTCGCGCATGGGGTCGCCGATGTGGGCCAGCTCCCAGTCGAGCACCGCCACGATGCCGCCGGGCCCCACCATGAGGTTGCCATTGCGGAAGTCGTTGTGGACGAGGCGAAGATCCCCGGCGTCGGGGAGGTGGTCGAGCAGCCAGCGCGCGGTGAAGTCGATCATCGGCTGGGCGGTCTCGAAGCGCTTGTAGCCCTCCCAGGTCATGCGCACGTACTGCTCGGGGGGGAGTGTCCCGAGCCGATCCGATAGCCCTGTCTTCTCGACGTCGATGCCGTGGATGCGCGCCAGGATCTCGCCGCAGGCGAAGGCGAGCTTCGGACGCACGGCTTCGAGCTCCGGCGCCCGGGCGATCTTCGCGCCCAGGGTCTCGCCCGCGAGCCACTCCATCAGGAAGCCCTCGCCGAGGTCGTCCGCGTCCTCCAGGACGTGGTGGACCCGGGGCTCGGGCACGCCCGCCTCGCGGGCGGCGCGCATCAGATGCGCTTCGGTGGCGGGCCCGGGGGTGGTGGAGAAGCTCGTGCCGTCTCGGGCCACGGCGCGCCGGAGCGCGAACGTCTGCTCGCCGCCGTCGGTCTGCGCGACGACGCGATAGGTCGCCTGGCTGGCGCCTCCGGACAGCCGCTCCAGCGACCGCAGCGAACGGAAGCCCTCCACCTGCCGCGCGAGCATCGCCGCTACGCGCGCGTCGAGATCGGCCGATGCGTCGCCCACGCCTACGACTCGACCACGCCCTTCGGCGCCCGCTGCTTCATGAAGCCGAACAGGTAGCCGGCGACGCGCCGCATCTGGATCTCCTCGGAGCCCTCGGTGATGCGGTAGCGGCGGTGGTGGCGGTAGATGTGCTCGAAGGGCTTGTAACGCGAGTAGCCGAGGCCTCCGTGGACCTGCATGGCGCGGTCCGCTGCCTCGCAGCAGAGGCGGTTCGCCCAGTAAT
>JBHHVG010000470.1:0-3036 GCA_046754165.1 Myxococcota bacterium | reverse complement strand
GCCAGCGACGTGCTGGAGAAGCCGCTCCACGGCGCCGAGGTGCTGCTGACCGTCCGGCGTGCCCGGGAGTTCGTGCGCCTGCAGCGCCAGGCAAAGCTCGTGCGCCGCGACGTCGAGCGCGCCACCAGCGATCCGCCGATCGTGGCGAGCTCGGAGGCCATGATCGAGCTGCTCGAGGTCATGGAGCGAGCAGCCCCTTTCAAGTCGAGCATCCTCCTCTACGGCGAGCGTGGCACCGGCAAGGAGGTGCTGGCCCGGGCCATCCACGCGCAGTCTCCGCGGCGCCACCTCCCCTTCGTAGCCGTCAACTGCTGCGCGATTCCGAAGGCGGTGCTCCGCAGCGAGCTCTTCGGCCATCACGGAGACACGGATCCGAACGCGGACCCGACCCGCCGCGGGCTGTTCGCCGAAGCGAACGAGGGCACACTCTTTCTCGATGGCATCGGCGAGCTCCCCATCCCAATCCAGGCCGAGATCCTGCGGGTGCTCCAGGACGAAGAGATCCGCCCCGTCGGCGGCTCGAAGCCGCGGCCGATCGACATCCGGCTGATCGCCGCGACCTCGCGGGATCTCGCGCCCGAGGTCGCCGCGGGCCGCTTCCGGGAGGACCTGCTCCACCGCCTCAACCTGGTGCGCCTGGACGTTCCGCCCCTGCGCGAGCGGCCGCGCGACATTCCGCTGCTGTTCGATCACTTCCTGGTGCACTACAGCGAGGTGCTCGGAAAGCCCACGCACGGGATCGCCGACGACGCCCTGGCCCAGCTGGTGCGCTACCGCTGGCCCGGCAACATCCGCGAGCTCGCCAACGTGGTCGAGCGGGCCGTGATCCTCTCGACGGGTGACCGCATCGCGATTCGCGACCTTCCGGACGACCTCGGACTCCCGCCCCAGGCCCCGGACGCCGCGCTGCCGGAGCGCGGCTTCGGCTTGAAAGCCGCCCGCAAGTCTCTCGAAGCCGATCTCATCCGGCGGGCGCTGCGCGCCACCAGCGGCAACCGCACCCACGCCGCCAGGCGGCTCGAGATCAGTCACCGCGGACTGCTCTACAAGATCAAGGAATACGGAATCCGCGACTGAATCGCGGGAGATCGGTCCCCGCGTCGCCGAGAGCGGATGCCCAGCAGCGCGACGGCCTAACGTCCTGCGTCGCGGCGATCGAGCCCGAGCTTCTCGAGACGGTACCGAAAGGATCGGAACGAGACCCCCACCAGGCTCGCCGCGCGCTTCTTCACGCCGCCCGACGCCCGCAGCGCCTCGATCAGCAGCGCGCGTTCGAAGTCGTTGACGGCGTCCTCGAGATTGATGCCCTCCGGGGGGATGTGGGTCGACTTGGACGGCGTCACCGGGCTCAGAAGGGTCGGTGGCAGCGAATCGACTTCGATGGCCGGCCCGCGCGAGAGCGCCATCGCGCGCTCGATGATGTTCTCGAGCTCGCGCACGTTCCCGGGATACGGGTATTCGAGCAGGCGGCGCATCACATCGTCCGAGACCCTCTCGACCGTCTCCCCCGAATCGAGCGCGTGCTTCTCCATGAAGTGCGACACGAGCAGCGGAATGTCGTCGCTGCGTTCGCGCAGCGGCGGAATGGCGATCTCGATGACGTTGATGCGGTAATACAGGTCTTCGCGGAAGCTCCCGGATCGGACCGCGTCCTCGAGACAGCGGTTCGTCGCCGCCAGCAGCCGGACGTCGACGCGCTCATCCCTCGTGCCACCCACCCGGCGGAAAGTCTTCTCCTGGATCGCCCGCAGCAGCTTCACCTGGATCGGCAGCGACAGCTCCCCCACCTCGTCCAGGAAGAGCGTGCCGCCGTCGGCGTGCTCGAAGAGCCCCTCCTTGTTCTGGACGGCCCCCGTGAAGGCACCCTTGACGTGGCCGAACAGCTCGGATTCCAGGAGCGTCTCGGGAATCGCCGCACAGTTGACCGCGACGAACGGCCGCTCGCTGCGGTCCCCATCGGAGTGCAGCGCCCGGGCGATCATCTCCTTGCCGGTGCCACTCTCGCCCGTGATGAGCACGTTCGCCTTCGAGGCGGCCACCTGCGCCACGAGTTCGTAGACCCGCTGCATCGGCGGGCTGCTCCCCACGATCGAGCGGTCCCGGGCCCGGCTGCGAAGCTCGCAGCGGAGCCTCTTGTTCTCGCTGGAGAGCAGCTTCTTCTCGAGCGCCTTCTCCAGCACGATCCTGAGCTCGTCCACCTTGAACGGCTTGGTGACGTAGTCGTAGGCGCCTTCCTTCATGGCAGCGATGGCGGTTTCGGTGCTGGCGAAGGCGGTGATCATGATCATCAGCGTGTCTGGGGAGATCTCGTTGGCTGCATGCAGCAGCTCGATCCCCGACCCACCGGGCATCTGGATGTCCGAGATCACCACGTCGAACTCGTCGTTCTCGAGGTGCATCTGGGCGTTCTGGATGTCGCCCGCGGTTTCGACTTCGTAGCCTTCGCTGCGCAGGAAGATCTCCAGGAACTCCTGCATGCTCGGCTCATCGTCTACGACGAGCACCCGCGCACGAACCGTCATTGCGTGGCCTCGCCATCCAGGAATCGCAATCGCACGGTCGTCCCCTCGCCCACTCTGCTCAAGAGCCTCACGGTTCCACCGTGGTCCTCGACGATGCGGTGCACCGCCGCGAGCCCGAGTCCGGAGCCGTTCTCCTTGGTCGTGAAGAACGGATCGAAGATGCGCTCGAGATCCGCCGGTGCGATGCCCGTTCCGTGGTCCGTCACCGAGATCTCCACCCAGCGGGCGTGCTTGGGCCCATCCGCTGCGTTTCGGCCAGCATCCAGACCCTCTTGAGGTGGAGAATCCGCTCGGAGCGCTGCGGCGATCTGCATCGTCCCGCCCTCGGGCATGGCCTCGGAGGCGTTCAGCACCAGGTTCCACAGCACCTGCCGGAGCTGTGAGGGGTCGGCCGACACGCGCAGGGATTCCTCGATGTCGCAGCGGATCCCGACACCCGGTGGGCGCACGGATTCGAACATCTTCACCACGTCCTCGACGACCTCTCCCACCACCACCTGCTCGATGCTGCGAG
>JBHHVG010000469.1:0-3040 GCA_046754165.1 Myxococcota bacterium | reverse complement strand
GACGCGCTCCACGGTGCGTTGAAAAGCGGCGATCTCGAGACCCTGCCCCTCTGGCTCCTCGACATCGATGCGACCAAGCTCGCGGCGGCGGCGCGGATGGCGGAGCAGAGCCCTCCGCCCGCGTACTTGTTCTACATGCGGGGCGCCCGGGCACTCGCCGCACGAGACTACGAAGCGGCTGCAGCCCACTTCGCGCAGGCGGCGCACAGCGCTTCGGAGCAGAGACGGGCCGGCACCTACCGCTTCCTGCGACTGTACTCCCTGGGCCTGGCGGGCCATCTGGACGCCGTCGCAGCGGCGCTGCCGCCGGCTTCGAAGTCGCTGGCCCCCGGCCAGCGCGGCGTGCGCACGTGGCTCATCGACGCCTTCGGGCTCGACAGCAAGCCGGCGGGCGGCGGTCCCGGGTCCCGCTAGCGCGGCCGCGACGCGCGGGGGTTCGGCGGTCTGTCCGCACGCGCCCGTCTGGGCTACTCCTCGCGGCCGATGGAAGCGCATCCGAACACCGGCCCCTTCGCCCGGATCTCGCGTTGGCTTCCCGCGGCGGCGATCTCGACCCTGGCCGCGCCGACCCTCGTCCTCGCCTATCTCCCGATGACGGACCTGCCGCAGCATCTGGCCGTCGTGTCGATGTGGCTGCACATGGACGACCCCCGCTTCGGCTTCGAGGCGTTCTACGAGCTGGCGCCGGGGCGGACGCTCTACTTCGTGCCCTACGCGATCGCGCTCGCCTTGTGCCGGATCATGCCGCTGGCGCTGGCGATGCACGTCGTGGTGTTCCTGTCGGTGATCGCCTACCCGCTCGGCGTGCTCGCGGTGCTGCGGGCGACTGGTCGCGCGGGTGTGCTCGCGCTGCTGGCGGTCCCGTTGATGTACAACCGGGCGTTCTTCTGGGGCTTCGTCAACTTCAACCTGGCGCTGGGCATGGCGCTCTACGCCGTGGCCCTGCTCGAGCGGCCGGTGCGCAGTGTTCGCGCTCGGCTCGGGCTCGGCGTGCTGTGCATCGCGATCTCCCTGACCCACGCCTACGGCATCGCGATCGTGGCCGGCTACGTCGGCGTCGGGCTCATCTTCGGAGACCGCGGGAAGCTCGCGCGCAACCTGCTGCCGCTGGCTCCGCTGGGGGTCGGCACAGCCGCGTGGCTCGCCGCGGGACGCGACGCGGTGGGCCGGGGGAAGCTCTCCTTCGACTCCCTGACCGAGCGCTTTCTCGCCTTCGAGGACGCCACGCTGGGCGGCTACCCCGACTGGACCGACGAGTCGCTGCTGGTGCTGATGGTGGCGACCGTCGCCTGTTTCTGCGCCCGGAGGCTGCCGTGGACCGCCGACCGCTGGCGTGCGCTCGACTCGCTCGAACGGACCGCGCTGCTCTATTCGACGCTGAACTTCGCCCTCTACTGGGTGCTGCCAACCCACACCGAGTCGGCGCTCTTCCTGCATTTCCGGCACGCGCTCCTGGCCGTGGCGCTGCTCCCGCTGCTGGCGACCGACGGCCTGCTGCGCGCGAACCCGCGCGCGGGCGCCGCCCTGCTCGGCCTGCTCGCGGTCGCGACCGCGGCGGTGCACTGGACGCACCTGGTGCGCTTCGACCGAGAGGCCCGCCCCTTCGACGCCGTCCTCGCCGAGCTGCCCGAGCAACCGAAGCTTCACTTTCTCTGCTGGGACCGAGCCGGAGACGTGATCCAGACGAATCCCTATCACCACTTCCACGCCTACGTGCTGGCGCAGCGCGGTGGCGTCACCAGCTTCAGCTTTCCCGAGATGTTCTGGAACATCCCGGTGACGCTGCGAGAGGAGGCTGGGGTGCCCCGACTTCCCCTGGACGTCGAGTGGCACCCGGAGCTCTTCGACGACGAAGCGATCGGCGGGTTCTACGACTGGGTGCTCGTGCGCAACGCCGGCGACGGCAGCCGCGGCGTCGACACCCTGCCACGCTTCTCGTACGAGCTCGTCTTCGCCGATCCGCCGTGGGAGCTCTACCGCCGCCGCGCCGAGGGCGATTGACTCGCCTCTCCGGGCGAGGCAGCCTCCTGGCCTGGATCGCGGGAAAGGAGGGCCTCGTCCACTTCATCGACGACGACGATCGCCCGCCGAAGCGGGTCGCGATCGCGGCCGGTTCCTCCCTCGACATCGCTGCGGGCTATTCCCGGATCTTCCGGAAGACGCCGAGTGCAGCAGCGTGAGCGCCGCTCGACGCAGGATCGCGCTGTGGGGCTGCGTCGGACTGCTGACCGTCCTGCTGGTCACCGCTCTGGTGCTGCAGCGGCGACTCATCGCGCGCTCCCTGATCGACGCCCAGCTGCGGGCTCTCGGTCTCGAGGAGGTCTGGCAGGAAGTGGAGCGGGTCGGACCCGGGCGCTTCGCGGTGCGCGACTTCCGCGTCGGCCGCGACGGCGATCTCGTGATCGCTCGCATCGACGCGCGCTACTCGCCGACCAGCCTGCTGGCGGGACGCCTGCAGGAGCTCGTCGTCCAGGGCGTACGACTCCGCGCCCGTATCGAGGACGGCGCGCTCTCGTTCGGCGCGCTCGATCCGCTGCTGACGAGGGAGGCACCCGCAGCGGCCCCGGCGGCGCCACCGCTCTCGCTGCCCGCAGACGTCCTCCGGGTGGAGGACGTCGAGGTCGACGTACGCACGCCGTGGGGAGGGGTCTCGCTGGCGGTCGACGGGCGCGCCGACGCCGCGCCGGACGGCGGCATCGCCGTCGAGCTTCGGATCGCCGCCGCAGGAGCCCTGCGCCGTCAGCCGGAGCCCGGCGACCCCCCGGTTCCGCTGTCGCTCGCCCTCGACGTTTCCGGCACGGTCGAGGGCGCCGGGCCCGGGCTGAGATTCGACTTCGTGGCCTCGAGCCCCGACGAACGCCTGCGCCTCGAAGCAGCCGGCGTGCGCGACGGCGGAACGGGTGAGGTCCGCGTACGGCTGCTGCCGTTCGCGCTCCGCGCCGACGCGGGCGAAGCTGCGGCCCTGCGGGCGCTGCTCGAGCCGACCCTCGAGCTGACCGCCGGCTCCGTCGAGGCCCGCGGAACGCTGCGTTGGCGCCCC
>JBHHVG010000468.1:0-3061 GCA_046754165.1 Myxococcota bacterium | reverse complement strand
GCTGAGACGGCTGGCGCCGCGCACGAAGATCGCGCGCGCCGCGCCGACGCCCGTCGCGACCGATCCGCGCGCCAGGGAGACACCGAAGAGCGCACCGGCCCCGACGCCCAGCACCGCTGCGCCAACGGCCAGACCGCGCGAGCGGCCGCGGGCGGGCTGTCGGCCGCGGACCCGCTCGAGGTGGGAGTGGGCGCGGATCCGCCGCACCTCCGCCTTGCGCTCGGCGCGCGTCAGGCCGCTGCCGTTGCCGTATTGCGGTTGCAGCCGTCGGGTAACGCTCATGCTCCCCTCCCCACGATCCGTACCTCCGGCACGAGCCGGACGCCGGTCTCGTCGAAGACCTTCTTCTGCGCCTCTTCGATGAGCGCCAGCACGTCTCCCGCGGTCGCGCCGCCGGAGTTCGTGATGAAGTTCGCGTGCATCGGCGAAATCTGGGCTCCGCCGATGGCCCGCCCCTTGAGCCCCACGGACTCGATCAGTCGCCCCGCGAAATCGCCTGGCGGGTTCTTGAACACCGATCCGCAGGAGGGAAGGTTGAGAGGCTGGGCGTCTCCCCGCAGCGCCAGGAGCCGCTCGACCTCCGCGCGCACGCTCTCCGGCGTCGCGATCTCGACCTCGAACAGGGCGGATAGGATCAGCGACCCGGCGGCCAGGCCGCGCAGCGCGCGGTACGCGAAGCGCAGGTCGCCGACCTTCATGTGGCGGATCGTCGTGCCGGTGGGACTCATCACTTCGACCTCTCGCAGTACGTCGCATGTCTCGCGGCCCGGGATGCCGGCGTTCATCGCCACCCAGCCGCCCACGCTGCCGGGAATGCCGCACGCGAACTCGAGGCCCGAGAGCCCGCGTTCGACGCAGAAGTTCGTGACCTGCGCGTGCGAGACCCCGGTGTCGGTTCGCAGCGCGTGGCCGGGCCGTTCCTCGAGCCGGCGCCAACGGCTCATCCGGATCACGACGCCGTCGAACCCGCCGTCGAGCACCAGCGTATTGAAGCCCGAGCCCAGCACGGCGTGTTCGATGCGGTGGTCGCTGCACACGCCCAGCAGCTGGGCGAGTTCGTTTCGGTTGGCCGGCGTCGCCAGCGCCCCGGCGGGCCCCCCGACGCGCAGCGATGTGTGGCGCGAGAGCGGCACGCCGAAACGCACCCGCTCCCCGAGTGCGTCTTCGAGTCGCTCGCGCGCCGCATCCGGAATCATCCGCTCTTCTCCGACAGCCTGCCGACCAGCCGCGCACCGAGGGTCGAGATGCTGCCCGCTCCCAGGATCAGCACGAGATCGCCAGGCCGGACCTCCCGCACCAGGGCGTCGAGCAGGTCGTCGAGATCCGCGATGAAGCGGGCGTCGCCGTGGCCGTGCGATCGGATGGCATCGACCAGCGGCGCCGCTTCGACACCGACGATCTTTTCCTCTCCCGCCGCGTAGATCTCGGAGAGGAACAGCACCTCCGCGTCGTTGAAGGCGGGGATGAACTCGTTCCAGACATCGCGCGTGCGGGTGAAGCGGTGGGGCTGGAAGGCGGCAATGATGCGTCCGGAGTGCATGCCCCGGGCGGATGCCAGCGTCGCCGCGATCTCTGCCGGGTGGTGCGCATAGTCGTCGACGACGCGGATTCCCTCGACCTCTCCCTTGAGTTCGAAGCGGCGCTCGATGCCGGCGAAGCTGGCGAGCGCTTCCGCCGCCCCGGCGAAGGGGACGTCGAGCTCCAGGGCCACCGCGATCGTCGCGAGCGCGTTCAGCACATTGTGGCGCCCGGGCAGGCTGATTTCGGTGCGGCCGAGAAGCAGGCCCTTGCGGCGAACCGCGAACCGCATGCCCCCAGCGTGGGACTCGACGTCCGAAGCCACGAGGTCCGCCTGGGAGGCGAAGCCGTACGTGGTGTAGCGCCGCGTCAACAGCGGAATGATGGCCTGGACTCCAGGGTGGTCGAGGCACAGGACCGAGCAGCCCCAGAAGGGCACGCGGTTGGCGAAGGAGGTGAAGGCCTCCTTCAGCGTGTCGAAGTCTCCGTAGTGGTCGAGGTGCTCCGGGTCGATGTTCGTGACGACCGCGATGACGGGCGCAAGCCGCAGGAACGAGCCATCGCTCTCGTCCGCCTCGGCGACGAGCAGGTCCCCCGCTCCCAGGCGCGCGCCGGTCGGGGCCCCCCCGGAGCCCAGCACTCTTCCACCGATCACCGCGGTCGGGTCGAGACCGGCGGTGTAGAGGACGTGGGCGATGAACGAGGTCGTGGTGGTCTTGCCGTGGCTGCCCGCGACGGCGATGCCGTCCTTGAGACGCATCACCTCGGCCAGAATCTCGGCGCGGGGAATGACTGGGATCTTGAGGTGTTCCGCGGCGACCAGCTCCGGGTTCGTCGGTCGGATGGCGGACGAGTAGACCACGACATCGGCAGCGCCGACGTTCCCGGCGTCGTGCCCGATGGTGATCTTCATGCCCAGCGAGCGCAGGCGCTCGACCGTCGGTCCGGCACGCAGGTCCGATCCGGACACGCGGTAGCCCTGGTCGTGCAGCAACTCGGCCAGGCCGCACATTCCGATTCCGCCCGCGCCGACGAAGTGGATCCGCTTGATGCGACGAAACACCGGCTACCTCCGATCCCGCTGGGATGTCAGATCCGCGCACTCGGACACGATCTCCTCTGCAGCGCGTGGCCGCGCGAGCGCCGCCGCCGCGGCGGCCATGCGCCGCAGCTCCTGCGGCTGGGAGAACAGATCCATCAATGTCTCGGCGAGCGTCTCGGACGTGAGGGTGTGCGAATCGAGCACGCGGGCGGCGCCGACCGCGGCCAAGGCCCGGGCGTTGGCCGCCTGGTGGTCGTCCGCCGCGTAGGGGTAGGGCACGAAGACCGCGGGCAGCCCCGACAGGGCGAGTTCGGCGACCGTCAGCGCCCCGGAGCGACACACCGCGAGATCCGCCCAGCGATAGCGGTTCGGCATGTCGGGCTCGAAATCGACGACGCTCGCCGCGACGCCCGCTTCGGCGTAGGCCTTCGCGACGCGGTCGCGATCCGCCGCGCCCGTCTGGTGGAAGGTCGGATGCAGGCGCCCCGTGCGCGGATCGAC
>JBHHVG010000467.1:0-3067 GCA_046754165.1 Myxococcota bacterium | reverse complement strand
CCGCGGCGCGGGAGTTCCTGGCGGCGGATGCGCGGGCGGAGCTCGTCCTGCGGGGCGGGGGTCTCGAGGTCTACGTGTGGCGGGGCGATCCCTGAGCGGCAGGCCTGCCGAGACCGCCTCTCAGGCCATGTTCCCGAGCGGCGCGTCGAGGCGACCCGAGTTCACTCGCGCGACTCATCGCGTCTTGCAGAGCGAGAAAGGTGGCGGCGCTGGCTCTGCACCCACCAGCCGTAGCCAGCGAGTGTTCCGATCACGAGGACGTAGGAAACGATCGCGAAACTCACGGACCCCCTCTCGGCGACGACGGTCACCGGCGAAGAGCAGAGTGTGGTGCGCGCGCCGGCGCAGCGCAAGCCGCGGTCGCAGCGGGCGAGGTGGCGACGTACCTTCGACCACCGTGACGGAACCCCTCTGGAGGCCCTCGGATCAGCGGATTGCGCAGAGCGCTCTGACGGCCTTCGCGGCGCGAGTCGAGGAGCGCTGGGGCGTCCCGGCGCGGGACTATGCGGCGCTGCACGCGTGGTCCGTCCGCGCACCCGAAGAATTCTGGACGAGCGTCTGGGACTTCTGCGAGATCGTCCCGGAAACGCGCGGCGAGCGCGCGGCCATCGACCTCGATCGAATGCCCGGGGCGTCGTGGTTCCCCGATGCGCGCTTGAACTTCGCCGAGAACCTGCTGCGACGGCGCGACGGCGCACCCGCCCTGATCTTCCAGGGAGAGGACCGCGTGCGCCGCTCCCTGAGCCACGCGGAGCTCTTCGAGCACGTTTCGCGGCTGCGGGAGACGCTGTGCTCCTGGGGGGTGGTGGCCGGGGACCGCGTCGCCGGGTACCTGCCCAACCTGCCCGAGACCGCAGTCGCGATGTTGGCCACCGCCAGCATCGGTGCGATCTGGTCGTCGTGCTCGCCGGACTTCGGCGCCCGAGGCGCGATCGACCGCTTCGGACAGATCGCGCCGAAGGTCCTCTTCGCCGCCGACGGCTACTTCTACAACGGGGCGACTCACGACTCCCTCGGCAGGCTGGCCGAGATCCGTGCGGCCATTCCCTCTCTCGAGCGGGTCGTCGTGATCCCCTACATCCGGGACGACGCCGCCGGTACCGGCATTCCCGACGCGGTGGCCTACGACGACGCGCTGGCTGCGGCGGCCGCGGACGAGATCGAATTCGAGCGCTTCCCCTTCGATCACCCGCTCTACATCCTCTACTCCTCAGGCACCACCGGCGTGCCCAAGTGCATCGTCCACGGCGCTGGCGGGACGCTGATCCAGCACCTGAAGGAGCACCGGCTGCACGTCGACCTGAAGCCGGGAGATCGCTTGTTCTACTTCACGACCTGCGGTTGGATGATGTGGAACTGGCTGATGTCCGGGTTGGCGTCCGGCGCGACGCTTCTCCTCTACGACGGTTCACCCTTCCATCCGGACGGCAACGCGTTGTTCGACTTCTCGGATCGGGTGGAGATGAACGTGTTCGGCACCTCGGCAGTGTTCATCGGCGCTGCCGCCAAGGCCGGACTGCGGCCGATGGAGACCCACGACCTGTCGTCGATACGCACCATCCTGTCCACGGGCTCACCGCTGGTGCCCGAAAGCTTCGACTACGTCTACGAGCACATCGCACGCGACGTCTGCTTGTCGTCGATTTCCGGCGGTACCGACATCATCTCGTGTTTCGTCGGCGGCAATCCGAACGGTCCGGTGTGGCGTGGCGAGATCCAGGCGCGCGGCCTGGGGATGGACGTCGACGTCGTCGACGAGAGGGGCAACCCGGTGCGGGGCGACAAGGGAGAACTGGTGTGTCGGCGGCCGTTTCCGT
The DNA here is from genome assembly GCA_046754165.1 of Myxococcota bacterium. Classification (GTDB taxonomy): domain Bacteria; phylum Myxococcota_A; class UBA9160; order UBA9160; family SMWR01; genus JAFDEI01. The sequence goes on along the minus strand of JBHHVG010000467.1, from coordinate 1,250 downwards.
CCATGCCCGTGGGCTTCTGGAACGACCGAGACGGCAGCCGCTATCGGGCGGCATACTTCGAGAAGGTGCCGGGCGCCTGGTGCCAGGGGGACTTCGCCGAGATCACCGACCACGACGGCGTCATCATCTACGGCCGCTCCGACGCCGTGCTGAACCCCGGAGGCGTGCGGATCGGAACCGCCGAGATCTACCGGCAGGCCGAGCAGGTCGACGAGGTGCTCGAAAGTCTGGCCATCGGCCAGGATTGGCACGGCGATACGCGCCTGGTGCTCTTCGTGCGGCTGCGCGACGGCTGCCGCCTCGACGAGGATCTGGAGGCGCGCATCCGCGAGCGCATTCGACGCGGAGCGACGCCGCGTCACGTCCCCGCGAGAATCGTCCAGGTCGCGGACATTCCGCGGACGAAGAGCGGCAAGATCGTCGAGTTGGCGGTCCGCAGCGTCGTGCACGGCCAGCCCGTCGCCAATCGCTGGGCCCTCGCAAATCCAGAGGCCCTCGACCTCTACACAGATTGCCCGGAGCTCCGAGAGTAGCCTTCAGCGGCTCCCGGCGGCGTAGCCCAGCGAGACGAGCGCCTCACGGATCTCGTCGAGGATTGCGGGGTCATCGATGGTGGGGGGCGTCCGGTACGGCTCTCCGTCGGCGATCTTGCGCATGGTACCGCGCAGGATCTTGCCCGAACGCGTCTTCGGCAGGCGCTCCACGACGACGGCCCGCTTGAACGCCGCTACCGGGCCGATGCGCTCGCGGACGAGCTTCACGAGCGCAGCGGTGATCTCTTGCGCGGAGCGCTCGACGCCGACGTTGAGCACGACGAATCCCAATGGCAGCTGCCCCTTGAGCTCGTCCCGAACGCCGATCACCGCGCACTCGGCGACGTCCGCGTGCTCCGCCAACACCTCTTCCATGGCGCCGGTCGACAGCCGATGCCCCGCAACGTTGATGATGTCGTCGGTGCGGGCCATGATCCACAGGTAGCCGTCCGCGTCGATGTGTCCCGCGTCGGCGGTCTGGTAGAAGCCGGGAAAGCGCTCCAGATACGCGCTGACAAAGCCCGCTTCGTTCTCCCACAACGTCTTGAGGCAGCCCGGGGGCAGGGGCAGCTTGATGACGATGTGTCCCGTCTCGTCGGGACCGAGCTCCTGGCCGTCCTCGCCGAGAACCCGGACGTCGTAGCCGGGCACCGGCTTCGCGGGGGAGCCGCGCTTGACCGGGAGCGGCGACAGACCCATGCAGTTCGAGGCGATGGG
>JBHHVG010000466.1:0-3074 GCA_046754165.1 Myxococcota bacterium | reverse complement strand
CGCTGGACGACCTGGCGCGCGGCCTGGAAGATCTCGGACGGCCAACCCGCGACACGCGAGGCCACGGTCGCCAAGTACTGGGCAGCCGAAGCCGGGAGCTTCATCGCCAACGCATCCCAGCACCTGCACGGGGGCGCCGGCGTCGACCGGGACTATCCCCTGCATCGCTACTTTCTCTGGTCCAAGTCCATCGAGCTGAGCTTTGGCGCAGCCATGCCGCAGCTCGCGCGACTGGGTCGGGACATGGCCCGGACGGGCCCCCTGGAGCTGCAATGAGTCACGTGGATCTAGACCTCGCCGCCGTGAAGGTCGGCGACCGGCTGCCGGAGCTTCCCATCGAGCTGACCGTGAGCAGCATCGCCGGCGGCGCCATCGTGTCCCGGGACTTCACCCCGGTGCACCACTCCAAGAAGGCCGCGCAGGAGGCCGGCATGCAGGACGTCTTCATGAACATCCTGACGACCAACGGGCTCGTCGGGCGCTACGTCACGGACTGGGCCGGCGCGAACGCGCGCATCACGGAGGTGTCGATCAAGCTGGGAACGCCCAATCTGCCCGGCGACACCATGACGCTGTCCGGCGAGGTGACCGGGCGCGACGACGACGCCGGCACCGTTGTCGTCTCGATTGCCGGCAGGAACGCCTGGGGCAATCACGTCACCGGAAGCGTGACCGTCGCGCTGCCCGCGGGAGCCTAGCCGTGCCCACGACGCTGAAGGACGAGGCGGTCATCTGCGGCATCGGCGAGACGGAGTTCTCGAAGAACTCCGGCCGCTCCGAGCTCCAGCTCGCCTGCGAGGCAACGAGGTCCGCGATCCTCGACGCCGGCATCCGACCCGGCGATGTCGACGGCATGGTCAGCTTCACCCTCGACAGCAGCGACGACATCGAGATCGCCCGCGCAGTGGGCATCGGGGATCTCACGTTCTACAGCCAGATCCCTCATGGCGGCGGCGCCGCCATCGGCGTGATCCACCAGGCCGCCATGGCCGTCGCGACCGGCGCGGCCAGGTACGTCGTCTGCTACCGCGCCCTCAACGGGCGCTCGGGCCAGCGCTACAGCGAGGGTGTTTCCGGGGACATCGTCACCTCCGACACGATCCACTGGAGCTACTACATGCCCTTCGGGTTGATGACGCCGGCGAGCTGGGTGGCCATGTTCACCCAGCGGTACCTGTACGAGACCGGCACCGTGAGTGCAGACCTGGGGGAGGTCTGCGTCTCACAGCGGAAGCACGCCGTGCGCAACCCCGCCGCCTTCTTCTACGAGAAGCCACTCACCCTCGACGACCACCAGAACGCCCGCATGATCGTCGACCCGCTGCGCCTGTTCGACTGCTGCCAGGAGACCGACGGCGGCTGCGCCTGCATCATCACGACGCCGGAGCGCGCCCGCGACCTCGACGCGAAGGGCGCGCTGATTCGCGGGGTGGCCCAAGGCGCCGGCGCGGAGCAGGAGGTCATGACGAGCTTCTACCGCGAGTCGATCACCCGGATCCCCGAGATGGACAGCGTGGCGCGGCAGTGTTACGGGATCTCAGGCCTCACGCCGGGCGACATCGACGCGGCGATCATCTACGACGCCTTCTCCTCCATCGTGCTGTGGCAGCTCGAATCCTTCGGCTTCTGCAAGCCCGGCGAGGCAAAGGATTTCATCAAGAACGGCAATCTCGAGCTCGGCGGTCGCCTGCCCGTCAACACCCACGGTGGCCAGCTCAGCGAGGCCTACATCCACGGCATGAACGGCGTCAACGAGGGCGTCCGCCTGATCCGCGGCGACTCGCACAACCAGCCGGAGAAGAACGACCACGTCCTCGTCACCGCCGGCATCGGCGTTCCCACGAGCGGCATGATCCTCGGGCAGCCGGACTGAGGCGCAGGCGGCGCCAGTAGCGGCTGCCGGGCGAAAGGAGAATCGGCATGGGAGACCTCGACGGAGCGGTCGCGGTGATCACCGGCGCGGCACGCGGGCTCGGGCGCTGCCACGCACTCCAGCTCGCGCGCCAGGGCGCGCGGGTCGTGGTCAACGACCTGGGCGGCAAGTCCGACGGAACGGGCCGGGACGAGGAGCCCGCCCGAGTCGTCTGCGAGGAGATCACCAAGCAGGGTGGCGAGGCGGTGCCGCACTTCGGAGATGTAGCGGATTGGAACGACGCCAAGGGCATGATCCAGACCGCTCTCGACGCGTTCGGCGACCTGAACATCCTGGTGAACAACGCCGGATTCCTGCGGGATGCCCTGCTGTTCAACATGTCCGAAGACGACTTCGACTCGGTTGTGCGGGTGCATCTGAAGGGGCACTTCTGCCCGATGCGCCACGCCTCCCAGTACTGGCGTGAGACGTCGAAGGCGAAGGGCGAGCCGCTGTACGGACGCCTGATCAGCACCGCCTCCGAGTCGTACCTCTTCGGCCCGCCGGGACAGCCGAACTACTCCGCCGCCAAGGCCGGGGTCGTCTCGATGACCATGGGCGCCGCGCAGCTGCTGCGGAAGTACGGCGTCACCGCGAACGTCTTCGTGCCACGCGCGCGAACGCGGATGACGGAGGTGGGCCCCGTCGCGGAGATGTTCGCCAAGCCCGAGGAGGGCTTCGACACCTTCGCGCCGGAGAACACGTCGCCGCTGATCGGCTACCTCGCGTCTCCCCGGGCCGCGCGCATCTCCGGCCACGTCCTCATAGTCTGGAACAAGGAGGTGAAGATCGTGAGCCGGCCAGGCGTCGCCGCGGTCTTTTGCAGCGACGATCGCTGGACGCTGGACAGCCTGCACGACCAGCTCGGGCCGCACTTCGAGAAGCTCGAGCCGGTGACGGACGGCTACACCGTCCCGCCGATGTAGCCCGGGCCATCCGCCAGGCCCCGCGCGTCGATCCACGGCAGGGCGCGACTCTCGTTTCCGGGTCCGCGGCGCGCATCTCCCCCGGGTCGGTTGCCGCCGGAAGCGTTTGGCCGCACACTTCGGGCACCCGGTCTCGTCCGGCGGTCGGGTTCGCCAGGCGCCCATGAACGAAGTGCTGCGAAGTGACGAAGACGACCAGAAGGAGCCGCTGCCGCCGCTCGCCCCTCGGCCGCCGC
>JBHHVG010000465.1:0-3082 GCA_046754165.1 Myxococcota bacterium | reverse complement strand
GAATCAACACATCCATGCACTGCTGCAGTTTTTGCCCGCGGATATCGAGGGCCAGCACGGCCGCCACGGCCGTATCCTTTGCGGTCCGGCGGATCCGGCCGCGGTAGTCCCGCACCGGACTGTTTTCGGGCAACAAAGGGAGCGCGCGCAGCCAGCCGGACCAGTGGGCCCACGTGCGCGCTGCGACCTCCCCCGCGGCCAGCAGCAGCCACGGCGCGATGCCTGCAACCGCGAAGACGGTCGCGTGCTCGGGGGCCGCCGCGGCGAAGGCGCCGCTGATCGCGGTCGCCAGCGCCGCCGCGCCGGCGCGGACCCTCGGCGCCGGCCGCGCCCGGCCTTCTTCTGCCCCGGGGTCGGCTGCCGGGCTGGCGAGGACCCCGGCGACGAGCAGCCCGGCGCCGGAGACGAGCAGGGCCAGGACCGCCAGCGACGCCACCGGCCCGAACACGTCCGGCGGCTCCGGCAGGCGCATCAGCCACTGGAACAGGAAGAAGCCCGAGAGCTGGTCGATCAGGCCGGCGCCGGACAGGTAGCCCGTGCGCTTCATGGCGATGTGGACGTGGAGAAAGGCGAGCACCGGCGTAGACAACGACAACGCGAGCAGCTGGAGCTCGAGCCCCGACGGCATCCTCCGCGCCTCCGCCTGTCGCAGCACCCCCCACAGCATCTGGGCCGCGAAGAAGGGCCAGTAGGTGTACTCGCACCACAAGGCCGCGGTGCTGACCGCGACGTAGGCCGCGGCGGTCGACGTTCGGTAGCGGGCGTGGAGCGCCTGGAGCAGGCCGACGGACAGGACCCCCAGGAACGCCAGGAAGACCCACATCCTCGCCTGCTGACTCCAGAACAGGTGATGCCCGTGGAGGGCGAGCAGCCCGGCGGCGGTCAGCGCCACGGCCTCGCCGTCGCGTGCGCGCGCCATCCAGAAGAGCAGCGCGAGGGTCGCGGCGCCGACGAGCGCGGAGGGCAGGCGAATCGCGAAGATCTCGCTGCCGAATACCGCCGTCCAGCCCCACATGAAGGCGTAGTAGCCCGGCGGGTGATTGTCGTGATCGAGTGTGCCGAGCGTCGTCTCCGAGAAGGAATAGCGGGGCGGCGGCGCGCTGACCCACGGCGGCATCGCGATGCCGGGAACGTAGACCTCGGCGTGGGTGAGCGTGTCTCGGTCGAGATTGCGGATGCGGAGGAAGAGGCCCGTCGCGACGGTGACGAGCAGCAGCGCGAGCACGAGACCCGGGAGTCCCGGATGATCCGGCCGAACGGGCATGGCCGGCAGTGTAGTGGCACGGCGGCGCCCGCCGCGAACGACAGACGCGCGTCAGCCGGACGAGGCGGAATGGAAGCGGAGCGCGACCTCGAAGCCGCCGTCCACGAGATTCCGACCGGAAACCGCCGCACCCATCGTGTCTGCCAGCCCGCGCACCAGGGCCAGACCGATGCCGGTCCCCTTCGCGGTTCGCGTCAGCTCGCTCTCGCCGCGGTAGAACGGCTCGAAGATCCGCGAGAGGTGCGGCGCCGCCACGCCCTGGCCGCGGTCGCGAACGGCCACGACGACGCCGTCGTGCTCGCGGGTGCAGCGGATCGTGATGCGCCGGTCGCCACCGTCCCGCCCATACTTGAGCGCATTGTCGACCAGGTTGAAGACGACCTGCAGCACTGCATCGCGATCGAAGCGCACGGACGGCAGCTCCGGATCGATCGCGACGTCGATCTGGAAGCCTCGCTCCATGGCATGGGGGCGCAGCAGCTCCGCCGCCTCGTTCACGACCGGTCCGAGGGGACCCGCCACCAGATTGACGTCGCGCGTGCCCTGCTCGAGGCGTGAGAACTCGAGCACGTTGTTGATGAGGCGCGTCAGACGCTCCGACTCGGCAGTGATGGTGCCGTAGTACTCCTGGCGCTTCTCCTCATCGTGGACCATGCCGTCGCGCAACATCTCCGAGTACATCCGGATGGCGGTGAGCGGCGTCTTGAGCTCGTGGGTCACCGCGGCGACGAAGTTGTTGCGCCGTTCCGCGAAGCGAACGGTGACCCCGACCATCCGGTAGAGCGCGAACAGGCCCACGGTGACGGAGATCAACAGCAGCACGGCGATGGCGTAGAGGTAGCCGGCCCCAGCGACTCCCGGGAGCGGCTCGAGAACGAGCCGGACTCCCAGTGCATCGAAGGGCTCCGCGAAGCGGTGAACGAATTCGTAGCCCTCGGCTGCGGTGCTGCCCGGGGGAGAACCGGGACCGGCAAAGAAATCGAGGCCCACGTAGCCGGCGAGACGGCCGCCGCCGATCACGGCCTCCTCGAGGCGGACGAACAGCGCCGGGACGTCCACCACCAGCCCCTGGCGGAATCCCCGATCCCCCTGGAGGACCATCCGATACAGCAGCAGACGCTCCTCGTCGATCAAGCGGCCGACCATCGGGTACACCTCGAGTCCGGCCGTCACAGGAGCAGGCGGTGTCGGCGTCTCGTCGGATTTCTCCTTCTCGTCGTCGGCGGCGGGCTCTCTGCGGGAGGCCTTGCCCCCCGCGAACGGTCTCTTTGCCGCGAGCTTCCGGGCCGGCCCCGCCCCTGCTCCGATTCGCCGCTCCGTCGCCTCGCGCGCAACCTCCTGTGTCGCTGCATCCGCCGCGAACTCCTGCGCGGAGAGTGCCTGGGGGGCCGCGACCTTGACCGTCCGCTTCTTGCGGGCCACGGCGCCGCGGTTGAGCGACTGCAGCGCCCGATACGGAGACACCTGCTCCCGAGCCGCCTCCGCCTCTTCGAGCAGGTCGGCGGCCAACGCAGCCTCGCCCTTCGCGTCTGCGATCGAGTCTGTGTCGAAGCGCTCCCGGACGCGCAGCGCGCTCACGGTGGTCTCGGAAACGCGTGCGCGTTTGCCGAGGCTGCCGACCGCGAGCCCGTCTACGACGCGGTCTTTCAGCGCCGCCGTGTCGCGGTCGGTCGCATCGGCTCGTCCGGAGCTGGCGGGCTCCGTCTGCGCGACATCGCCGCGGAAGCTTCCGTCCGGATCGATCTGGAACCAACCCTCGACATAGAGCGGGGGGGCCTCGGGTACTTTGGCCTGGAACATGCCGCGGGCGCGCTCCGG
>JBHHVG010000464.1:0-3097 GCA_046754165.1 Myxococcota bacterium | reverse complement strand
GCGCGGGCTCGCGCCGCTCTGTCGCCCGTGGCGCCGCGCGCGGTGCGTGACCGGAACCTGGTGGATGCGGAAGTTCGCGTTGCTCGCGCGCACCAGGATCTCGGTATTGATGAAGGCGCCGATCGACGAGATCGGGATCTCGTCGATCACGTGGCGCCGAAAGACCTTGAAGGCGCAGTCGATGTCGCGCACCCGCAGGCCGAAGAGTCCACGCACGAGCGCGCCCCAGAGCGCAGCAATGAGCCGGCGCGGCCAGGGGTCGCGCCGCTTCTCCCGGTAGCCCGCCACCACGTCGAAGTCCCGGGCGTGGGTCAGCAGCATCGCCAGCTCGTCGAGATCGAACTGGAGATCCGCGTCGCTGAAGAACACGAGCTCGCCGCGGGCCTCGCGCAGCCCGGCGCGCAGGGCGGCGCCGTAGCCGCGGTTCGAGCGGTGGCGCACCAGTCGAATGCGCGGGTCGCGCCGGCGCCAGTTCTCGATGACGACCGCGCTGCGATCGCGGCTGCCGTCGTCCACCACCACGATCTCGAAGTCGCGGGCGAGCTTGGGCGCGAGGCGCAGGCTCTCGTCGAGCAGCGGACCGATGTTGACCTCCTCGTCGAAAACCGGGAACACGAGCGAGAGGTCCGGGCTGTCGCGGTCGAGGCTCATTCGAGATACCCGAGGTTGCGGAGCCGCCGGGAGAGCAGTTCCTCTTCTTCCGCACTGTAGGGCACGCGTTCACGCACGCGGGCGACGCCGTCGAGGTCGCCCTGCCACGAGATGCCCATGGCGTGCAGCAGCGTCGGCGCCACGTCCTCGAGTCGCGCGGTGGCGGCGGCCTCCAGGTTCTCTGAACCGGGGCCGGTGGCGAGCCAGAGCCCGTCGGGACGGTGCGTGCCGTTCATGCCGCGCCCGCGCCCGCCGGCGAGTTCATGGTCGCCCAGGGTGCGCAGCGCTCGGAGGGGCTGAACCGACCACGGAGTCTGCACCAAGGACAGACCGTAGCCTCCGTCCAGGGCGAGTTCGAGGACGACGTCCGGGGCCCCGTCGACGCAGGGGCCCGCGTACACCTCCTCGCGGCGGCGAGCGCGGGCGACGACGCGCCCACCCTCGGGCAGCCTCCAGGCGAGCAGCTGCGCGATCACCTCGTCGCGCACTGTCTCGTAGCTCTCGGGTGCCACGCAGCCGGCGGCCTCGCGCCCGCGCAGGTTGATCCAGACGCCGGGCTGGGTGTTGGCCTCCTCCGAGAAAGCGCGGGTGCGGCTCCAGTCGAAGCCGCCGAAGCGGGCCGCGCTCTCGACCCGCGCCGCGGCGCCCCGCAACCGGCGGAAGACGCGCTCGCGCAGCCGCGGCGGCAGGACGCGCAGTGCCAGGTCGCGGGCGCCGCGCGCGGCGCTGTCCAGGCGCGGACCCGCGCGCACCAGCAGGCCGGCCTCCGCGAGCATCGCGTTCAAGTGCACCACCCGCCGCGCCGCGCCGCCGCCGCCGTGATCGGACACCACGACACACAGGGCGTCGTCGCCGAACGACCGCCGCAGGGCGCCGCAGGCCGCGTCGAGCCGCTCGTACACGGCGGCGATGGCATCCCGCCGCACGGCGCTCGCGTCCGGGTCGTGCCGCGGAGAATCCGGATCGTGGTCGCGCCAGTAGTGGTGGGCGACGGTGTCGCTCTCCGAGAACACGACGAGCATCAGGTCCGGACGCACCCCTTGCGCCGCGCGCAATTCGTCGAGGGCGGCGAGCGCGAAGTCCCGCTTGCGATCGACTCGCGCCAGCAGGGTTCCCACGGCGCGGTCGTGCCAGTCGCCGTCGCTCGCGCCCTCGTCGAGATCGGGCTGCATCCACGGACCCACCCGCTGCGCGATCCGCCGGTAGAGTGCCGGGTCGCTGGCGGAACGGACGTCGCTGCCGGTCGACACCGGCGCGTCGAAGCCGCAGACGAGCAGGCCGTCGATGGGCTCCGGGGGGTAGGTGCCGGGCACCCCGAGCACCAGCGCGCGCCCGCCGGCGCGGCAGACCCGCGCCGGCAGCGTCGTGCCGGCGCGGTCGGAGGCGTTGGCGAAGCGGAGCCGGTAGGCGCCGGGGAGCTTCTGGGTGAAGTCGAACAGCCCGTGGCGCCCCGGCGACAGCCCGGTCAGGAACGTCGACCAGGCCGGGAAGCTCATCGGGGGGACGGTGCTCCGCAGGGGCCAGGACACCCCGTGGGCCCGCTGGCGGGCCAGGTGGGGGGTGCGGCCCGCCGCCATCAGGGGGCCGAGGATCTCGAAGCAGGCTCCGTCGAGGCCCAGCACCAGCGCCGGCCGCCGCTCGCTCGCGCCCGTCCGGGTCGACATGCTCCGAGGTCCTTCCTATATTCGCGCCCCTTTCGGAGCGGCCCCACCATCCGACTGTCTGGAGAGCACCCGTGAGCCTCGAACTCCTCTGCCGCAAGGTCGGCATGACCCAGATCTACAGCGACAGTGGCGAGTGCATCCCGGTGACCGTGCTCGAAGCCGGCGGCAATACGGTCATCCAGAAGAAGGCCGGGGACAAGGAGGGCTACGACGCCCTCCAGATCGGCTTCGGCGAGCGCCGCCCGGCGAACACCCCGAAGCCCCTGGCGGGCCACTACCAGAAGGCCGGGGTGGCGCCCAAGCGGCACCTGCGCGAGAGCCGCGTGAGCGAAGAGGTCGCCGCCGGCTACGAGGTCGGGCAGGAGGTCGGCACCGACATCTTCTCCGAGGGCCAACGCGTCGACGTCGTCGGCGTCTCCAAGGGCCGCGGCACCGCCGGCGTGGTCAAACGCCACAAGTTCGCCGTCAAGCGCCGCACCCACGGCACCCACGAGTACTTCCGCCACGCCGGAGCCATCGGAGCCGGCGCCTGGCCGAGCCGCGTTCTCAAGGGCAAGAAGATGCCGGGCCGCTACGGCAACGCCCGCTCGACGACGCTGAACCAGGAGATCGTCCGCATCGACGCGGACCGCCACCTGCTGTTCATCCGCGGCGCCGTGGCGGGCCACAAGAATGGCATCGTCCGGGTCCGCCCTTCGGACCGCGTCCGCTCCTGACCCCGCCCGGCCGCCCTTCGCGGATTCCGCGCGGCCCGGCCCGCGCCCAGATCGGGATGTGCGTGG
>JBHHVG010000463.1:0-3104 GCA_046754165.1 Myxococcota bacterium | reverse complement strand
CTCACGGTCTCCCTCCCGCCCGCCTCTCGGCCAGCCGCAGGTTGTGGCCGGCGGCCTCGTTGCCGCAGTCGAGGTCCACGGCCCGGCGAAAGGCGAGCAGCGCGTCTTCTTCCCGGCCGGCGGCGGCGTAGGCCAGGCCCAGGTGGTTCTGAACCTCCGACGCTCGGGGAACGAGCTCCGCGGCCCGCTCCAGATCGGCGATCGCGGCGCGGGAGTCGCCGTGATCGAGCGCCCCCGTCCCGCTCCGGTAGAGGCGGGCGCCGCGGTAGCTGGCGCAGCCGGCGAGCAGCAGCGCCACCAGCATCGCAGACGCGACGGCGCGGGGGAGGATCATCCGGGAAACGCTACCACCCCCGACGGCGGCATGCGACGCGATCGAAGCGCCCCGAGCAAAGGTATCGTCCGGGTCGCCATGGCGACCCCCACCAGCAGCGAGACCCCCCTGCTCGCGCGACACGCTCGGGGAGGCATGCGCGAGGTGTTCGACCTCGCGGCGCCGGTCGTGCTGACCCAACTCTCGGCCACCGCCATGGGCGTCGTGGACTCGGCCATGGTCGGACGCCTGGGCCCGACGCAGCTGGCAGCGGTGGGGTTCGCGTCGATCTGGCTATGGACGCTGTTCTCGCTGCTGATCGGGACGGCGAGCGGCATCCAGACCTTCGTCTCCCAGGCCCATGGCGCCGGACACCCGGAGCGTTGCGGACGCTGGGCGTGGTACGGAATGTACGCCGTCGCGCCGGCCGCTGTCCTGCTGACCGCGCTGCTGGTGCCACTCGCCCAACCGCTGCTCGCGCTGCTCGGCCCGTCGCCCGAGCTCCAGGCCTCGGCAATCGCCTACACCACCGCGCGTCTGGCCGGTGAGGCAGCCTTCGTGTGCGCAATGGTGTTGACGTCGTTCTTTCGCGGCTTTGGCGACACGCGCACGCCGCTCTACACCATGCTGATCGCCAACGTGGTGAACGCGGTGCTCGACTACGGGCTGATCTTCGGAGAGCTCGGGCTCCCCGCATGGGGCGTGCAGGGCGCCGGCGCCGCGACCGCCGTGGGGAACTGGGTCGGCGCCCTCGCCCTGCTCGTCGCCTTTCGCCGCCGCCGCGTGGCCGAGCGCTTCGACACGCTCCCGGTCCGCCCCGACGCGTCCGAGATCGCCCGCTTCCTCCTAACCGGCGCGCCGATCGGCGGCATGTGGTGCATCGGCATGACGTCCTTCGCCTTTTTCACCACGGTGGTCGCCCGAATGGGCGACGAGACCATGGCCGCGAGCCAGGCCTTCGTGATGCTGCTCTCCCTCTCCTTCATGCAGGCCGTCGGAATCTCCATCGCCGCGTCGACGCTGGTCGGACGCTACGTGGGTGCCGACGAGCCGGACAGCGTGGACCGGAGCTTCCGATCGTCGATCGTGATCGGCCTCGGCCTCTCGGGCGTGATCGCCCTTCTCTTCATCGCAGTTCCCGGGCCGCTGCTGCGGATCTTCACCGACGACCCGGGCGTCGTTTCGCTGGGCCGGCCGCTGCTCGCCATCGGCGCCTTGTTCCAGGTCTTCGACTTCCTGGCGATCGTGACCGAGGGCGCGCTGCGCGGCGCCGGCGATACCCGCTGGCCCTTCGTGGTCGAGACGGCGCTCGGCTGGGGGTTCTTCGTGCCGCTCGCGTACGTGCTGGGAGTGATGCTCGAGGGCGGGCTGACCGGCGCCTGGATCGGCGGCCTGATCTACGTGATCGCCCTGGCCCTCGTGCTGCTGCGGCGCTTCCGATCCGGCGCCTGGCAGCAGATCCGGATCTAGCGGGCCGGATCAGGCGGGCAGCCGAACCCTGGCGATCACCGGCAGGTGGTCCGAGGCGCGCTGGGCGGCGCGGCTCGTGTGCGCCTTCAGCGCCGTCACCTTGACGCCGCGGGCGTAGACCCGATCGAGCGCGAAGACCGGAGCGGCCGACGGAAACGAAGCCGGCCAGTCGAGGTTGTGGTGCTCGCGCAGCTCGTCATCCAGCGCCTGGGTCGCCTTGCAGTTGCGCCAGGCGTTCATGTCGCCGAGCAGCAACGTCGGCGCGGTTTGCAGGTCGGGATGATCCAGGAGGGCGCGCACCTGGCGGTGCCGCGTGCGGTCGGTGAGGGAGAGGTGCGTCGCGACCACGTCGAGGTCGCCGGAGTCGAAGCGCAGCCGCGCCGACACCGCGACGCGCCGCTCGACGCGCGAGAACGACAGGTCGAGCATCGAGACGCCGGCGATCGGCCAGCGCGACAGGATGGCGTTGCCGATCTCACCGCGCTTGTGCACGCGCGTCGCTGCGAAGGTCACATGGAAACCCATGGCATCGGCCAGTGCGACGAGGGGATCTTCTCCTGTGTGCGGGCGCATCACCTCCTGAAGGGCGACGACATCGGCCTTCAGCTCCGAGATCACGAAGCCCGCGCGGGCCGGATCGCTCGCTCCGCGCCCGTTGAGGCCCGTCCAGCGGTGCACGTTGTAGGTGGCGACGGAGATGTCGCGGCCTCGGGGCTGCAGCTGCGTCGCGTGGCTCGGCGCCCGCAGCAGACACAGGTGAGGCGTCGTCAGGTGATGGGCGGTGGTCGGCGCGACCCGACGCCGCACGCGCCGCGCTGCCGCGCGTTTCTTGCGCACGGTCTTGCGCTCCTGGCGTTCCGCCCGCCGGATGGCTCGCTTCGTCGGTGCCATGGACTCCCACCCCTGCGACGCAGCGAGCATAGCCACCGGCGGGGCCAATCGGCGGGAGCCCCCCGGTGGGACGGCCCCCCAGCGCGCAACCACCGGCGCAAGTGCTGCGTCGTCAAGGGACTTCGAGAACTTGAGCGCGATCCGGCGCACGCCGATAGATTGGATGGGGGATGACCGTGAAACGTTCCAGCCCGCTCCGGAGTCTGAGGGAGTCCCCGCGGGTGCGGGAGGCGGCCCGCGCCCTGCTGGAGGCCGTCGCCGAAGAGGCCGGGCAGCGCGCCCTCCGGCCGACGCCCTACGCCCGCGCGCTGAGGCGGCTCGCGCGCCTGCGGGGACGCGGGCTGGTCTTCCCGGCTCTCTCGGGCGGCACGGGCCGGGGCGCCCGCGTGCAGCTCGCGCGCGTCATGAAGGAGAACGGCTTCCTGCGCGG
>JBHHVG010000462.1:0-3111 GCA_046754165.1 Myxococcota bacterium | reverse complement strand
GGAGTTCCGGAACAGCTCGAGGTGCGCGAAGGTCGCCGCGTCGAGCACCATCGCATCCCCGAGACGATAGAAGCGGACGCCCGACGTGTGGGCGAGGGCGAATGGCTGGTTGACGCTGAGGTAGGCGTAGAGCGCCGTGGCGGCCCTGGCCGCCGCCGGGTCCCCTGCGGCCTCGAGGCCCTCGGGCCGGGCTCCTGATGGATCCGCGTCGAAGCTCTCTGGCGCGACCACGGTGAGAGCGCAGCTGGGCAAGGCCGCGCTCAGTGTCGCCTCGAGGTCCGGCGGTGCCGAAGCGGGAATCAGTATCTCGCGCGGCCCGATCCGCTGGAGCTCTTCGGCGATCAGCGGCGGGAGCACCGATTTGGGCACTGCCACGGCGTCCGTGGCGCGGAAGGTCCCCGTCGTGGCGTCGAGGATCGCCAGACCAACACACGGACCCGGCGCGATCGCCACGAGAGCGAGCTCGTGCTTCGCCTCGATTCCGTCCGGATCACCGGCGAGCCCGGGCGTCACGACCTCGACCACGTCCCGCTTGACCAGGCGCTTGCCCGCCGCGGATCGGGGATCCTCGACCTGCTCGCAGATGGCGACACGGTGGCCGAGCTCAGCGAGCCGTTTGATGTAGCCATCGACCGCGTGAACAGGGACGCCACACATGGGAACCGCATCCTTCTTGCCACGATCCCGGGTCGTGAGCGCGATGTCGAGGATGGGCGCGGCGAGCTCCGCGTCGGCCAGGAACATCTCGTAGAAATCGCCCATCCGGAAGAACAGGATCGCGTCGGGATGCCGAGCCTTCAGCGCCAGGTACTGGCGCATCATCGGCGTGTCGAGAGCCGAGCGGGTCATTCGAGCTTCTCCGGCGCCCGCAGCAGGTCACGGCGGTCGAGGGCGTCGAGGAGCTCCGCGAGCACGCGGCAGGCGTCGGCGTCGCGGCCTTCGGCGAGCAGAATGCGGCCGAGGGCTCCGTGGACGGCGAGATCCTCGGGCTCACTGTCCAGAAGCCCCCGCATCTCCTTCATCGCCTCGTCGATGTCTCCGCGCGCGGCAAGGGTTTGCGCCAACGCCAAGCGCGCACCGCCGTCATCCGGACGCTCCTCCAGCAGGTCGCGCAGCATCTTCTCGAAATCACGCGCGCGCCCGAGCGCCGCGTAGGTCGCCTCCAACTGCGGGTAGACCAGCGGGCCACTGCCACGGTCGATCACGGGCACGCGTGACCACGCCGCCAGAGCCGCCTTGCTGCGGCCGCGCTCGGCCTCGAGTTCGCCCAGGGTCACCCAGGCACGCACGAGCGTCTTGTCTCTGCGCAACGCGCGCTTCGCCGCCTTGCGCGCGTCGTCATTTCGCCCTTCGGCCCGCGCCGCCTCGGCCATGTCCACGTAGAGCCCCGCCTCGACGCTGGCGCTCTTCCGGCCTTCGAGGCGGGCGAGCTTGCGAGCGATCTCGAGCGCGCGTTGGAAGTCGCGGGCTTCCGCCAGCAGCGTCGACAAGGCGCGCAGTGCGTCGCGATGCCTTGCATCGCGGCTCACCACCTCCTCGTAGGAGGCGATGGCGCGGCGCAGAAAGCCCCCTTGCTGAAAATCCGCCGCGAGGTCTGCGAGGATCTCGACGCGCTGCGCCTCCGGGAGGTCGGACCGCAGCATCAGGTTCTGGTGGATGCGAATGGCGCGGCCGATCTCTCCGCGCATGCGAAACAGCCGGGCGAGTGCGACGAATGACTCGACGTGATTGGAATCGATGCGAACCGCCCGCGTGAGCAGCTCCTCGGTGCGGTCCAGATCGCGGTCGAGGGTCGCCAACAACGCCGAACGCATCAGGCCGTCGACGTCCCTGGCCGCGCGCGCCCCCCCCTTGAACGCCCGCGTCAGTCGGCGCATACCCTACGCGCCCCGCCCCAACGTTCGCCCGGGGACGGGCGCATCGGCTGTGAAGACCGCATCGTCGCTCGCGGGCTCCTCGGTGGTGAGGGGTAGGTTTCGCAGTTCGTGGATCTCGGCCTCCAGTTTGCGAATGATCGCTCGATATCGTCTCGACAGCAGACCCTGGCGGGCGAGTCGCAACGCGGCCAGGGAGCCCGTGACAGCGACGCCGAGTCCGAAGGACGTCAGCAGGGCGATCCACAGGGACACCTCCGTGTCTCCTGACAGGGGCACGCGAATCACGACTCCCGTTTCGTGATCTGCGGCGAACTTCCAACCCAGGACGAGGATGCCCAGGAACAGCGCCAGCACGATCAATCTGCGCGCGATCCGCATGGCTTCGCCCGTTTCGACGCCCCGGCCTCAGGAGGCCGACGCGCCCTCGTTCGAGTCCTGGACCGCCTCGAGCGGCACCCTGTCGACCATTTCCTTCAGCTCCTTGCCGACCTTGAAGAACGGCGTCCGCTTGGCGGAGATGTGCACGGGCTCGCCGGTCTTCGGATTCCGCCCCTCACGGGCCTCGCGTATCTTCACCTGGAAGCTGCCGAAGCCCCGGATCTCGATGCGCTGGCCGTCGCGCAGCGCCGCTGTCATGGATTCGAAGATCGTGTTGACGACGATCTCCGTGTCCTTCTTCGAGATGTGCGGAGTCCGCGTCGCCACCGCTTCGATCAATCCGCTCTTCGTCATGATGTTCCCCCGGCAGCCCGCCCGAACGCATCGATACCGGCTGTCGCTCGCGATCCCAACCGGCCGGCACCCCGCCGTATTCCGGTTGCCATCGTGCCGAAAACCCCACCCACACCCTCCCCCACCCCCGTTGCGCAGGAGAGAGAGGCGCTTCACTCCGTACTCTCGTCCCCTTCTTCCTCCTGCGCCTTCTCGGCGAGCTTCGACGCCAGCAGATCGCCCAGCGTCGTCGCCTGGCTCTGCGATTGCTGCGTAGCGAGCTTCTTGATCGCCACCCGCTGCTCCTTGTCGGTGAGCGCCCGGATCGAGAGGGAGATCTTCTGCTCGACGGGATCCACCTTCGTGATCAGCGCCGTGACCGTCTCCCCCTCCTTCACCACGTCCGACGGATTCTCGACCCGTTCGCTCGCGAGCTCCGAGTTGTAGATCAGGCCCTCGACGCCGTCCTCGAGCTTCACGAACGCGCCGAACTCGGCGACCTTCGTGACTTCACCCGACACCT
>JBHHVG010000461.1:0-3119 GCA_046754165.1 Myxococcota bacterium | reverse complement strand
CCAGCGGCGGGCGCTGCGGGCTACCAAAGGGTTCCCCGGTCCCGGGGAGCGGCCCTTGACCTCTCTTCCGCGGGCTCTCGATCCCAACGACCCCGAGCCCGAGCGCGCGCGCTCACTGCGCGACTGGCTCGACTTCCAATGGCATCTCGCCCTCCATCCCGTGATCGGCGCCGAGCTGCTGCAAGACGAGGGTGGTCCGCGAGCGGCCCTGGCGGCGAGTCCGCGCCGCCGGAGTCCTCCCGGCGACCCCGCCACCGCCGTTGCGACGCTTCGGGCGCGGGGCGTTCGGGCGGTGCCGCTCGGGTCGCCGGCGTATCCGGCAGGTCTCGCCCGCCTCCGCGATCCGGCGCTCCTGCTGCTGGTGCGTGGAGATGTCGAGGTCCTGGCCGCGCGCTGCGTGGCCATCGTCGGCTCGCGCGCCGCTACGGCCTACGGGCTGAACACGGCCCGTAGGCTCGCGGAAGATCTCGCCCGCGCCGGGCTCGTGGTCGTCTCGGGCCTCGCCCGTGGCATCGATGCGGCCGCCCATCGCGGCGCCCTCGAGGCGGGTGGACGCACCATTGCCGTGCTGGCCGGCGGGCCGGACCGCGTCTATCCGGCGCAGCACCGCGGGCTCGCCAACGAGGTGGCGGCCCGCGGGGCGGTCGTCAGCGAGCTGCCGCCGGGCACCGCACCGCAACGGGCCTTCTTCCCGATGCGCAATCGGCTGATCAGCGGCCTGTCCGAGGCGGTCGTGATCGTGGAGGCGCGAGAGCGCAGTGGCTCGCTGATCACGGCCGGTCACGCGGCCAACCAGGGAGTCGATGTCTTCGCGGTCCCTGGCCCCGTCACGGCGGCCACCAGCGCGGGCCCGAACCGCCTGCTGCGCGACGGCGCCTATATCGCGCTCGGAGCCGACGACGTGTTGCGCGAGCTCGGCGTCGCGCCGGTGCCGCCCGGCGGTCCGGCGGAGCAGGGCGCTCCCGTCAGCGAGGGCCAGCGCGGTCTGCTCGCCCTACTGGCGCGTGAGCCCGGGACCCGCGACGAGCTGTCGCGCCGGCTCACGCGGCGGCCCGAGCAGCTCGCTCTGGATCTGCTCGAGCTCGAGCTCGCGGGTCGCATCGTCCGCGAAGCCGACGGCCGCTGGCATTGCCAGACGCCGCCGGCGGGTCGTCGTTGACGTGCAACTCCCTGGGCTATCATCGAAAATCGTCGCTCGGGAGAATCATGGAAAGCGCGCGCATCGCGGCCGGCGGCGAGCTGGTCGTCGTCGGGGGGGGCCTCGCCGGGTGCGAGGCGGCGTGGCAGGCGGCCCGGCGGGGGCTCGACGTCACGCTGTACGAGATGAAGCCCGAGCGCTATTCCCCCGCGCACCGCTCGGCAGATTTCGCCGAGCTGGTGTGCAGCAACTCGCTGCGCTCGAACTCTCCCGCCCACGCGGTCGGTCTCCTCAAAGAGGAGATGCGGCGGCTCTCGTCCCTGATCATGACCGCGGCGGACGAGTCCGCCGTGCCCGCCGGCAAGGCGCTGGCCGTCGACCGCGACGCCTTCGCGCGGCGCATCACCGAAGCGGTCGAATCGCACCCGCGGATCTCCATCCGACGCGAGCTGGTGACCCGCGTCCCCCGGAGAGGGGCGGTGATCCTCGCCACCGGCCCGCTGACGGCACCGGAGCTGGCGCGCGACCTCGAGCAGCTGCTCGGCGACGAGTACCTGTACTTCTACGACGCCCTGTCGCCCATCGTGTACGCGGACTCGATCGATCACGAGGTGGCGTTCCGCGCGTCGCGCTGGGAGGATGGACCTGGCGACTACCTCAACCTCCCGCTCGACGCGGCCGGGTACGACGCCTTCATCGACGCGCTGCTCGCAGCGGAGACGGTGCCGCTGCATCCCTTCGAGGCTTCTCTCTACTTCGAGGGCTGTCTTCCCATCGAGGAGATGGCGCGTCGCGGGCCGCGAACCCTCGCCTACGGCCCGATGAAGCCGGTGGGGTTGGTCGATCCCCGCAGTGGCCGGCGGCCCCACGCGGTGGTCCAGCTGCGTCAGGAGGACAAGCGCGGGATCCTCTACAACCTCGTCGGCTTCCAGACGAAGCTCCGCGTTGGCGAGCAGCAGCGCATCCTGCGCAGCCTGCCGGGCCTCCGCGGGGCGGTCTTCGCGCGCTTTGGCTCGGTCCACCGCAACACCTACGTCAACGCGCCCAAGTGCATGACGCCCACCCTGGAGGTGGCCCTGCGCCCGGGCCTCTACCTGGCGGGCCAGATGGCCGGCGTGGAGGGCTACGTCGAGTCCGCGGCCCTGGGGCTGCTGGCCGGCATCCACGCCGCCTTCGCGGCCCGGGGCGAGGACGCGCCGCAGCCCGCCGAGTCCACCGCCCACGGCGCCCTGTTGCACTTCCTCCGCAGCGCGGATCCCAGGCGCTTCCAGCCCATGAACGTCAACTTCGGGCTGTTCCCGCCGCTCTCTCCTGCTTCGAGCAGGCTGCGAAGGCGCGAGAAGAACGGGAAGCTCTGCCAGCGCGCCCTCTCCGACCTGGCGCCGTACGTCGAAGCGGTCTCGGTGGCGCTGGAATGAGCTTCGAGGACGCGATCCGGGGCTTCGAACTCCACCTGCGCGCCGAGCGGAACGTGTCCGTGCACACCCGCCGGGCCTACCTGTCCGACGTGCGCCAATTCGCCGGTACCCTGGGCTACGCCGTCGCGCCAGAACGCGTCACGATCGACGACGTGCGCGGCTTCCTCGCGGGTCTCCACGCGACGCGCCATCCAGCGACGCTGGGGCGCAAGCTGGCGGCGCTGCGTTCGTTCTTCCGCTTGCAGCTCCGCGAGGGGCGCTGCCGGCTCGACCCGACCGCGGGAATCTCGGCGCCGCGCACACCGAAGCGGCTGCCCAACCCGCTGCCCGTCGACGACTGCATCGCGCTCGTCGAGGCCGACCGGCCCGCCGTCGGCTCGGGCGACGAGAAGAGCCTGCGCGATCGCGCCCTGGCCGAGCTGCTCTACGGTGCCGGCCTGCGGGTCGGCGAGCTGTCCGCCCTCGACGTGCGGGACGTGGATCTGCACCGCGGCGACGTGCGCGTCCGCGGCAAGGGAGGCAAGGAGCGCGTGGTGCCCCTGACCGGCTGCGCCCGAGACGCC
>JBHHVG010000460.1:0-3120 GCA_046754165.1 Myxococcota bacterium | reverse complement strand
CGGGGGAGGGATTCGAACCCCCGACCTCCGGGTTATGAGCCCGACGAGCTACCAGACTGCTCTACCCCGCATCAAAAGCCGCTGAGTTATATCCCCAGCGGCTGCGCCTGTCAATCGGCAAAGATGCGGATGCGATTCCTTCGAGTTGCGCACTCAAGTATCTGGAAAGATTGACAAAAGCTGATACTTGATGTCATCCTGCGACCGCGGAGGATCCAGTGATGTCGAATTTTTCAACGGTGCGCGAAGGGCTGCGGCGTGCGGCGGTCGTCGGCTTCATCGCGGGGTTCGCACTGCCTGCGGCGGCGGCCGGTGAGATCTACTCCTGGCGGACCGAGGATGGCGGCTACGCCTTCACCGACGACGCAAAGGCGATCCCGGCGCGCTACCGCGGCCAGGTGAAGACGCAGGAGAACGCGAGCCTCGAGAGCTACCCGCGGCTGACCGCGCCGGTGACGGGTGCGAACGAGGCGTACTCCCAGCGGCTCGCCGAACGGCTCGCCCACCTGCGCGCCCTGAACCGCGACCTCGACATCGCGTACGCGCGGCGCGCTCCCCGGCCGATGGCCGAATCCCTGTCGGTGCAGACCGGGCGCTTCAACATCAGCGTCCCCGTCGAGGAGGGCAGCGACGGTCCTGTGGTGATCGAGAAGATCCGCTTCCGGCGGGACGGCGAGATGGCGACGCGCCACAACCTGGTGGTGCGCCAGGGGCGACGACCGATCGCCATCATCCGGGGCAACCCGCTGGTGAGCTCGGTCGACCAGGCCCCCGATGTCGATGGGGTGGCGCGATACTAGGGCGGGTCCGCCCGGGCGGCGGGGGCGGCACCGCGACGCTCGCGCATCCAGCCCTTCGGGATCCCAGCCCGGCGCGCGCGCTCGAGGAGCGCCGCGAGGTTCGACTCCGCCGCGTCCACTTCCAGCCCCGCGGCGGTGAGTTCGTTCATCACAGCGAGCTTGGCGGCGCCGCGCTGCCGCCGGCGGTGCCGCGTGCGGGCGTAGTCGTCCAGGGCGCGCTGCTGCCGCGTGTGCGCGAGGGCGACGCGCGCGCGCGCCCCCGCGAAGCGCACGATCCAGATCTCGCGTTCGACCCGATAGACCGCCTCGTCGTCGCCGGAGGTGGCCTCGGCAGACGCGAGGGGCAGGGCGAGGGCGCACAGCACCAGCAGGAACGCCCGGCGCATCACGTCATCCTGTCGGGAAGCGGCGTGGGTGGCCGCGACGCGTCGTCGGCCCGCTCGTAGACGAAGCCCTCGATCTGTCGCGTGCTCTCCCGGTCGAGGGCCAGGAACTGGAGTCCCATTCCCGCCGGCGTGCCGCTGCCGTCGTCGCGTTCCCACACCACGCGGGCCGTCGAGTGCAGGGGCGCCTCGGTCTCGGGCAGCAGGAACTCGAGCTCGACCTCGGTCGCGATGGGGATCCGTTTGTCGGCGGCGACGAAGATGCCGCCGCGGGAGAGGTTCACGCTCCGGCCCCAGGCCAGGGCGCCGCGGTCGCGGATGCAGACGGGCGTCTCGACGTCGACGCGCGCCAGGCCCGAGCGGCGAGACGAGCGCAGAAAGCGGTTCACGGCGTCCACCAGGGCAATGCGGCTGATCGGCTTCGCGACCACGTCGTCGGCGCCGGCCCGCACCGCGCGGGCGCGGTCTTCGGGGTCTTCACCGGGAATCACCAGGATGACGGGCGTGTCCTGGATCTGCTCATTGCGGCGGATGGCGTGGCACAGCACATCGCCGTCCATGTCCGGCATTCGCAGGTCGGCGACGATGACATCGGGGTGGTCGCGCAGCGCGATCTCGAGCGCCTCGCGACCGCCCGTTGCGGTCGTGACCGCGCCGAAGCGGGCCAGGAAGAGCGAGCCCAGCTCGCGGAACATCGCCGTGTCGTCGGCGATCAGGATCTTGCGATGCGCGTCCACCGGTTCCCTCACAGCCCGGACGCGCGCTAGTCCGCGTCCACCCGGAGCGCCCGGACGATCTCGCCGATCTCCGGCCGCACCCGCCAGGTGTTGTAGACGCCGTCGTGCCGCGTCCACTCCTGGGTCGCGACGAACTTCTTCTCGTTGAAGGTCGCGAGCGAGATGGCGTGGTAGGTGACCTCGACCTCGGCTCTGTCGTCCACGGGCTCGATTCCGAGCGGGTCGTAGTCGGCGTCCGTGATCTGGATCTTCTCGAAGGCGTCGGCGTAGCCCAGGAACTCCTCGCGCATCTCGGGCTCGACGAAGCCGGCGGCGCGTTTGATCTCGCCCCAGCGGATGGCGTTGGTGTAGTCGCGCTGGGCCTTCTCGAGCGAGTTCTGCCTTCCGGTCGGATCCGCGAAGCTCGAGGCGCAGCCGAGGCCACAGAGCAGCGCGAATCCCGACAGCACGAGTGCGCTGCGTTGCAACATGCGGGCCCCCCTTTCGACCGGCAGGCGTCGATGCAGCTGCCGATGGCCGTTAGGCTTTCTATCGGCGGGATCGGGTCCGTTCCTGAGCGGCCTGTGTCGCGCCTGCGCAATTCGGCCAAATCCTCGTGCGACAAGGAGATTCGGTGCCGCTGGGCCTCGGAATCGACATCGGTGGCAGCAAGCTGGCCGTGGCGGTGGGCGACGGCGACGGGAAGATCCTGGCGCGCCTGCGCCGGCCGATCGACGCGACCGACCGCCCCGACGAAGACCTGGCGCGCATCGCGGCGGACGCCCGCGAGGTGCTGGCCGAGGCGGGGGTCGCCGCGGACGACGTGGCCGCGGTCGGTGTCTCGGCGCCCGGGCCGGTGGACGTCGAGCGCGGCCTGCTGATCGACCCCCCCAATCTGCCTGGCTGGGGCACCGTGCCCGTGGTCGAGGCCATGGAGGCGGTGCTCGGGCGGCCCGTCGGCCTCGAGAACGATGCCAACGCCGCGGCGCTGGCCGAATGGCGCTTCGGTGCGGGCCGCGGCGCGCGCGACCTGGTGTATCTCACGATGTCGACGGGGATCGGGGGCGGACTGATTCTCGGTGGCCGCCTCCACCGCGGCCACCGCTTCGCAGCCGGCGAGGTCGGACACATGCCCCTCGATGCCAACGGCGCGCGCTGCGCCTGCGGTCTGCGCGGCTGCTTCGAGGCCACAGCCGGAGGTGCCGCCTGGACGCGGCGCCT
>JBHHVG010000459.1:0-3123 GCA_046754165.1 Myxococcota bacterium | reverse complement strand
GCTGTGGTCGAGCCGGACGATCCGAGGGAATTCCGAGAGCTCTCGCCCGCCGCCTTGGCCTCGAATGTGGAGGTGGTCGAGCGCGTTCCCATCGCGCCGACAGCCGAGGAGATACGCGCTGCGGTCGAGGCCATCGCCGACGAATCGATGGCGAAGCTGCCGGCGCTCCCGCCCGGCGTGAACGCAGAGACGCCGCCCGCTGCCGCCGAAAAGCCCGCGCCGACGGCGCGCGCCGTGACCCGGCCGGAACCGGGATCGCAGCGGCCGGGAAGCGCGCGCGCCGAGCCGATCACCGAAGCCACCGCCGCCGCTGCGCCGAAGCCGGGCTCTCGCCGCCCGGGTTCGAAGCCGCCCACCGAAGAAGAGGCGCAGATCGCCTCGGCCCCGCCCACGAAGCCCGCGCCGGGAACGCGACGTCCGGGCGCCCAGCCGCCGTCGGATCCTCCGCAACAGCTGGCTCGCACCGCCGCTCCGCGGGTGTCTCCGACACCGCCGCCCAAGCCGCCGCCCGCGGTGGTCGCATCCGTCGACAAGCCGGCTGCGCCGCCGCCGCGCCCCCCCCAACGCCTGCGTTCACCGCTTCCGAACGTCGTCGTCGAGCGCACGATCTGGCACCCGCTGGCCGAGCGTCGCGTCGCGGTGGTCGAGCTTCCGGATCGCGGCGAGTCCTTGGAGCTGCGTGAAGGAGACGCGGTCGGCCCGCTCGTCGTGAAGGAGATCGGGCCTTCCGGTGTCACCTTCGTGAACGAGGGCGTCGAGCTGCGCCGGCGCGTGGGAGAGCGGTAGCGCGCGGCGCGCGGCGGCGTCGCCGCGTCAGCGCAGCGAGATGGAGCCGTTCGAGGTGCGCAGCTTGATGAGGGCGCCGCCGCTGCCGAGGCGTCCGCTCAGGCGGCCGTTGGTCTCGCGGACCGAGTGGCAGAGCTTGCGGTCGTTGCGAATCAGCCCGTTGTCGACGCGGATGTCGACGTCTGCGTCGACGTCGTCCGGGAGTTCCAGGACGATGCGGCCGTTGCTCGTGGCGAGGGTGACACCGTGCTTGCCGACGGCCTCGAGCGAGGCGCGGATGAGGCCGTTCGAGGTGGAGGCATCGATCGAGCCGTTGTGCTCGTCGATCTCGATCTTGCCGTTGCTGGAGCGCGCTACCAACTTGCCGCAGTTGCCGCTGCAGCAGACCTTGGCGTTGGAGGTCGCGACCTCGATGTCTCCGACGACGTGGGCGATGCAGGCGGAGCCGTTGCTGGAGCGCGCCTTGATGCGACCGCGCACACCGGAGATCTCGACGCGGCCGTTGACCGCGGACAGCTCCAGGTTGATCTCCTGGGGAACCCGCAGCTCGATGTTGGCCCAGCCCCGGCGGTTCCACTTGCTCGGCATCTCGACCTCGAGCTCGAGGGCCTCGCCGTTCTCGTGGCTCGCGATGACGATCTGCTCCAGCAGCTCGTCCGCGGCCTCGTCGGATTCGGCGCGAGCAGTCTTCGACACGAGCATCTCGATCTCGGTCCGGTCCTCGCCGATCACGCGGGTGCGGCCATTGGCGTTGTGCAGCCGGAGCATGCCGCCGGGCGGCCGGTCGAAGTGCAGCTCCTCCTCGCCCTGGGCCGTCTCGCTCCAGGGGATCCCCGCCAGCAGGCTGCGCAGGAAGCCCGTGAACCCGCCGGGCCCCATGTCTTCGCGGTTGCGCCGGATGCTCACGTCGCGTCCCTCCCACCGGCTTCCTTGACGAGCTGGAGCAGCCGTTCCAACACGGCCCCTGCGGAGCCGCGCAGGGACAGGCTCGCGATGTCGCTGATCTCGGTCGATTCGCCGTTGACCTCGATCACGCTGCCTGCGCGGCGCAGCACCTCCGCGGGAAAGTCTGCGGCCGGATAGACAGTTGCCGAGGTGCCGATGACGAGCATGCAGTCGGCTCGCTCCACCTGGCGGTAGCAGGCCCGCAGCACGTCCTGGGGAATCGGCTCGCCGAACTGCACGGTGTCGCCCTTGACCAGGCCGCCGCACTCCGGACACAGCGGCGGCAGCCTATCGGGATCGACGCGGAGGCTCTCGGGCTCGAAGCGGCGCACGCACTGGAGGCAGCGGAGCAGGCGGTGATTCCCGTGGATCTCGAGCAGGTTGCGGGTGCCGGCCTGCGCGTGGAGGTCGTCGACGTTCTGGGTGATGACGCCGGCACAGCGTCCGAGGCGTTCGAGCTCGGCCAGGGCGCGGTGTCCGGTGTTGGGCTTGGCGGCGCGCAGCGTGTCGACCAGGGCCACTGCCCACTCGGTGGTCGGATGGAGGCGCTCGCGCCAGGCGCCGGCCGGGTCGTCCAGGAAGCGCTGGTAGCCGTCCATGGGCGGCTCGCCGTACTTCGTCCACAGGCCGCCGGGTCCGCGGAAGGGAGGAATGCCGCTTTCTACCGAGAGGCCGGCGCCGGTGAGTGCGACGGTGTGGCGCGCGGCCGTGAGCACCACCGCGGCACGCTCGATCTCGGCGTCGAGCGCGGGGGTGAGGAGGAAGTCCGACGGCGAGCTGGCCATGGCATCAGTGCAACCGATGATCGTCGTTGCGCCGCGAACGGTCGCGTTCCCACTCCTGGTAGCGGACGGACCGGAGCTTCTGGCGCATGCGATAGCGCTTCCAGCGCCACTTCAGCTGCTGGAGGGACAGTGTGCGGCGGCCCGCCTCGCCATCCCGCCGCAGATAGAGCCAGCCTGCGATCACGCCGCCCAGGTGACCGATGTGGCTGATGCCGCCGCCCCCGAACATGAGGGTCATCACGAACATGCCGGGGATCAGCCAGATGGCGCGGAAGGTGATGGGGGGGAACAGCAGGGCGATGGTGCGGTCGGGCCAGATGAGGGAGTAGGCGAGCAGGACACCGTAGATGGCGCCCGAGGCCCCGACCGTCGGGATCAACAGGCCCTCGGGACTCAGGTTCATGATGAGGTAGGGCCAGGTCGCGATGATGACTCCGGCGCCGGTGCCGCAGATCAGGTAGTAGCGCAAGAACTTGCGCGGCCCCCACGACAGCGCGACCTGCGAACCGAACATCCACAGCATGAACATGTTCATCAGGATGTGTCCGAGGCCGCCGTGGAGCCACATGTAGGTGAAGGGCTGCCACAGGTAGCCGCCCTGCCAGAC
>JBHHVG010000458.1:0-3128 GCA_046754165.1 Myxococcota bacterium | reverse complement strand
ACATTCGTCTCGTCGAGGGCCCCCCGACCGTCAGTCGCGAAGACGCCCAGCGCCGGGTCGTGGTGCAGTGCAACGTGCGCGGACGGGATATGGGGGGGTTCGTCGAGGAAGCCCGCCGAGCCGTTCGCGATCGCATTCAGCTGCCTCCCGGCTACTTCGTAACCTGGGGTGGGCAATTCGAGAACCAGCAGCGTGCGCAGGCGACACTCATGGTCGTCGTCCCCGTGTGCCTGGGGCTCATCTTCCTCTTGCTCTACCTCTCCTTCGGCTCGATCAAGAACGCGCTCCTCATCATCATGAACGTCCCATTCGCGCTCATCGGGGGGATCTTCGCACTGGCGCTCTCCGGCCAGTACCTGAGCGTGCCGTCCTCGGTGGGTTTCATCGCCCTGTTCGGAGTGGCCGTCCTGAACGGAGTCGTCATGGTGTCCTACTTCAACCAGCTCGTTCGCGATGGACTCACGCTCGACGAGGCCGTCGAACGCGGAGCGATCCTGCGTCTCCGGCCGGTGATGATGACCGCTACCGTGGCCAGCCTCGGACTGATTCCTCTGCTGCTGTCCACGGGCATCGGGTCGGAGGTCCAACGCCCCCTGGCCACCGTCGTCGTCGGAGGACTCGTCACTTCCACCTTGCTCACATTGCTCGTGCTTCCAGCCCTCTACAAGCGGTTCTCCGCGCGGCCGGAGCGAGCGACGACGGAAACCGGGAGCACCTAGAAACCGAAGGGGCGCTGTGCCCTGGGGAGAGGAACCAATGAAGCATGTCATCGCGTTCATCCAGGATCACAAGCTCACGCAGGTAACCCACGCCCTCCATGAGGTCGACGGCTTGACTGGCGTGACGGCGTCGTCGGTGCGCGGATTCGGGCGCACCCGCCGCGCCGAAGACAAGCGCGAAATCACTGAAGAGTTGGAGCTGCTGACGCAGGGAATCCGCCTCGATGTCTTCTGTTCCGACGACCACATCGACGCCGTGATCGAGACGATCCGCAGCGCCGCCCACACCGGTCTCCGCGGCGATGGCAAGGTCTACGTCGCACCCATGGAAGACGCCGTCAGGATCGAGACGGGGGAGCGCGGCGAGCAGGCCATCTAGCGTACAGGCGAAGGCCGCCACCTCGAACGATCAGCGGAGACCGTGCTGCCATGCCCTCACCTCAGATGGATACGAGCCGACTGCACTTTCGCATCCGTGGAATGGAGTGTGCCGAGGAGGTCACGGCCCTCCGTCGCGAGCTGGGTCCGTTGGTCGGCAACGACGAACGGCTTGCTTTTGACCTGCTGAGCGGAAAGCTCGTCGTCGAGGTGGGCCCAGAGGGTCCCACGCAGGCGCAGATTCTGGCTGGCGTCGAGCGGACTGGCCTGCGCGCCGAGCCGTGGGTGGATGAAGCAACGGCCGGGGAGGAGGGCTGGTCTCGTCACTCCCGCACGTTGGTCGCGAGCGCGAGCGGCCTATCCCTCCTGGTCGGGTTCCTGAGTCACGCGTCCGGGGCTGAGGGTCTTGAAGGAGTGTTCGGGATCGAGGGCCCGGGAGAGGCCCACCACGTGCCGTTCCTGGCCCGTGCGTTCTACGGCCTGGCGATTGTGGCCGGCTTTTGGCTGGTGTTGCCTCGGGCCTGGGCATCGGCCCGCCGCCTGCGACCCGACATGAACGTGCTCATGACGGTCGCGGTCTTGGGTGCTCTCACGATCGGAGAATGGTTCGAAGGCGGCGCGGTGGCCTTTCTGTTCGCGGTGTCCCTCGCTCTGGAGGCCTGGAGTGTGGGGCGCGCTCGCCGGGCCGTCGCCGCGCTCATGGATCTCAGCCCCGCGACAGCCCACGTGATCGGTGCCGCCGGGGCGACGGCCGATGTCGCGCCGCACGAGGTGGCGCTCGGCGCACAGGTCGGTGTCCGGCCGGGGGAGCGCATCCCTCTGGACGGTCACGTCCTCGAGGGCGAGAGCGCCGTCGATCAGGCGCCCATCACGGGCGAGAGCATGCCCGTCGAGAAGGCGCCCGGAGCCCCGGTGTACGCGGGAACGATCAATGGAAACGGCGCCCTGGTGGTGGAAGTGACCAAGGTCGCCGGAGACTCGACACTGGCGCGGATCATCCGCATGGTGGGAGAGGCGCACGCCCGGCGCGCGCCTTCCGAGCAATGGGTCGATCGCTTCGCGCGCGTGTACACGCCGGCCGTCATGGCCCTGGCGCTCGGGGTCGTCGCCGCGCCGCCGCTGCTGCTGGGACTGCCCTTCGACGAATGGCTGTACCGTGGCCTCGTCCTCCTCGTCATTGCGTGTCCGTGCGCGCTGGTGATCTCGACACCGGTCAGCATCGTGGCAGGCCTTACTTCCGCCGCCCGCGAGGGCGTCCTCATCAAAGGGGGCCAGTTCCTCGAGGCGCCGGCCCATCTGAAGGCCATCGCCTTCGACAAGACCGGGACGCTCACCCTGGGGCGCCCTCGCGTCGCCGACCTGGTGCCCCTGGACGGGCATTCCGACGCCGAGCTCCTACGGAGTGCGGCCGCCATGGAGGCCCGCAGCGATCATCCCCTGGCACGAGCCATCCTCGAGGCCGCAAGGGAACGCGGGTTGAACTTCAAGGCGGCCTCGGACTTCCAGATCTTGCAGGGCAAAGGGGCCACCGCGACCCTCGAGGGACGCCCCTATTGGCTCGGCTCCCACCGCTTCCTCGAGGAGCGGAATCAGGAGACGCCGGACGTCCACGCGCGCCTCGACGCGATGAGTGCGGACGGGCATTCCGTCGTGGTCATCGGGAACGAGCGGCATGCCTGCGGATTGATTGCGCTCGCGGACGAGCTCCGTCCCGAGGCTGCGGAGAGCCTGGAGCGGCTGCAACGCTTGGGTGTTCTCCACCTCGTCATGCTCACCGGCGACAACGCGGAGACCGCGCGCAAGATCAGTGAAAAGCTCGGGCTCCGAGAAGTGGAGGCGGAGCTTCTTCCCGAGGACAAGGTTGCCGCCATCGAGGCGCTCGTCACACGCTATGAACACGTGGCCATGATCGGAGACGGCGTGAACGACGCGCCGGCCATGGCACGCGCGAGCGTCGCGATCGCCATGGGTGCTGTCGGAAGCGACGCGGCGATCGAGACCGCCGACATCGCACTCATGGGAGATGACCTG
>JBHHVG010000457.1:0-3135 GCA_046754165.1 Myxococcota bacterium | reverse complement strand
CCTCGAGCCGATCCGTGCCCTGTACGAGGCGGAGGGCCTGCCGGTTCCGAAGTGCTACGGCTGCGACGAGCGGGGCGAGATCGCCTGGCTCGAGGACGTCGGCGACCGCACCCTCCGGGATGCCATCGCGGAGGCGTCGCCGGAGCAGCGCGCGTCGCTGCTCGCCGCGGCGTGCGACCTGATTCCCCGCATCCAGTCCATCGCGGCGCCCCCGGGCGGAGTCGCCGCCTTCGATCGCCACCTCGACGACGCCCTGCTCGCGTACAAGGCCGAGCTCTTCTCGAGCTGGGTGCTTCCCGGAGCGCGCGACGCGCCGCAGCCCGGCGACCGCGGCGCCGTCGCCGCCGCCTTCGCGGTGGCCGCCCGCGCCGCCGCGGAGGCGCCGCAGCGGCTGGCCCACCGCGACTTCCAGAGCGCCAATCTCCACGTCGTCCCCGGCCGCGGCCTGGTGATGATCGACCTCCAGGGCGCGTTTCTCGCGCCGCCCGAGTACGACCTCGTCTGCCTGCTGCGCGATTCGTACATCGACGTGTCCGAGGACGAGTGCCTGCACGCGTGCGATCGCATCCGCACGCTGCTGCCCGACGTCCCGGAGCCGGACGCATTCGCGCGGCGTTTCGACCTGCTCACGATCGCACGCAAGGGCAAGGACCTCGCGCGCTTTCTCTACGCCGCTGGAGCGCGCGGCGACGACCGCTATCTCCGATACGTCGGTCCGACCGTGGCCCGGTTGCTCGGCGCCGCCGAGAGGGCCGCCGAGCGCGACCCGGAGATCGCGTCCTTCGCGTCGCTGTGTCGCCGCATCCGGGAGACGCCGTGCGTGCGATGATCGTCGCCGCCGGCCTGGGCACCCGTCTACGGCCACTCACGGAGCTGCGCCCGAAGCCCGCCCTGCCCGTGCGCGGCATTCCGCTGATCGCGTACCAGCTCGCGCTGCTGGCGCATCACGGCGTCACGGAGACCGTGATCAACCTGCACCCGCTGCCCGAGATCCTGATCGAGGCGGCGGAACGCTTCGCCCCGCCGGGCATGACGCTGCGGTACTCGCGGGAAGACGAGCTGCTCGACACCGGCGGAGGCATCCGCCGCGTGGCGCCGTTCCTGCGCGAGAGCGATCCGTGCCTGATCCTCGGCGCCGACATGCTGCTCGACGCGGACCTGGGTGGCCTGGTGGAACGTCACCGGACCCGCGGGGACGCGATCACGATGTTGTTGCGAGACGATCCGCGCGCGGCGGCGTTCGGATCCGTTGGCGTCGACGCGGAAGGCGCGCTGCGGAGAATCGGGAGCCGTTTCGATCTCGGCGGGGAAAGCGCTTGCGGCGTATATACTTGGGTGAACGTCGTATCGGCGCGCGCACTCGACACGCTGCCGGACTGCGAACGCTTCAGCCACTTCGACGACTGGATCGCTCCGCGGCTCGCCGCCGGCGCCCGCGACGTGCGCGGCGAAGTGGCGTCGCCCGTCGCCAGCGTCTGGGAGCCCGTGGGAACGCTGGAGGAATACCTGGCCGCAAACCTGCGTCCTCCGTCGCTTTCCTACTTCGATCCCGACGCCGTCGCGCGCCGCGCAGGCGCGAAATTCGCACCGGAACTCGTCATCGGTGCTGGCGCGACCATCGCCGCCGGCGCTAGCTTGTCTCGCGCCGTCGTATGGGATGGGGAAAGTGTGAGCGCGGTCACAAATGACAGCGATGGCGTTTTCGCGGGCGGCCGCTTCATCCGATGCGACGGAGCGATGGACGTGCCCTCCGATGAGCGAACCGAATGAGCGACCTCGTCTTCATCGGGACCAGTGACGCCTTCGGCGCCGGTGGACGCCGCCAATCCGCCAACTTTCTGCGCGCCCCGAACGGCGGAGTCCTGGTCGACTGCGGCATGACCACGTGCACCGGGATGTGCGAGCTCGGCATCGAACGCGACGAGGTCGATGCGATCCTGATCTCCCACTTCCACGCCGACCACTTCGGCGGAATTCCCGCGTTGCTCCTGGCCGCCCTCTACGAAGACGAGCGGAGGAAGCCGCTGCGCATCGCGGGCCCGCGCGGGATCGACCGTTGGGTACACAACCTGGCAGCCGCCATGGGCTACGCCATCGAGGACCGCGAGTTTCCCTTCGACATCCGCTTCGAGGTGCTGCACCCGGGGATCGAAACGGAGGTCGGGCCGGTGACCGTCCGCTCCTTCGAGGCGCACCACCAGCCGCACACCCATCCCCATGGCCTCCTCATGACGGCCGGCGTCCAGCGCATCGCCTACTCCGGAGACACAGGCTGGTTCGACGAGCTTCCGTCCCTGGTCGCCGGCTCGGATCTTTTCCTCACGGAGTGCACGAACTACACCGATTCCTTCGAGTACCACCTGAGCCACGAGGTGCTCGTCGAGCGCAAGAGCTCCTTCGATTGCGGGCGCATCGTGCTGACCCACCTCGGAAGGGAGATGGCCGATCGCCGCGGTCAGTGCGCGTTCGAGACCGCCGACGACGGCCTGACCATCAAGATCTAGAGGCCGGCCTCTCGCGCCGCGTCAGCGGCCAGCGGCATCCCGTTCCGCCCGGAACGATCTCCCCGAGCACCGTGGCGCGCGCGGCGCCGGTGCAGCGCGGCAGGTGGTTCGGGATGCCGAGCAGCGCGTTGCGGCCGAGCAGCGCGAAAGCCATGGCCTCGGCTGCGGCGGCGGGCACCCCGGCCGCGTCGAAGGGCTCGACGGCGACACCGGGCAGCGCGCGGCGCAACGCCGCCATCATCGCCGGATTCTCGCTGCCGCCGCCGCCGACCAGAAGCCGGTCGACTTCGGCGGGGTCCGCGAGAAAGTCGCGGCAGGCTCGCGCGACCGACTCCGCGGTGAAGGCGACGAGGGTCGCGACGAGGTCGTCCTCGTCGGCGCCGCTCTGTCGCGACTGCACGGCCAGGGATTCAGCCTCGTCGCTGCCGTAGCGCTCGCGACCCGTGGACTTCGGCGGCGGCCGGCGCAGGAAGGGATCGTCCAGCAGCCGCTCGAGCAGCTCTGGGTCGACCGCGCCGCGCAGTCCGCGCTCGCCACCGCGATCCATGCGCTCGCGCCCGTCGCTGAGAAACGTCACCACCCCGTCGATCAACGTGTTCGCCGGCCCGACGTCGAAGGCGATCACCGCGTC